>JAISKU010000208.1 GCA_031261245.1 Oscillospiraceae bacterium
AAATGGCGCTTTTGGAGATTCGGAACCTTACGACGCAGTTCAAGACGCAGCAGGGCACAGTGCGCGCCGTGCGCGACGTGGGCTACACGGTGGAGCGCGGCGAGATACTCGGAATCGTGGGCGAGTCCGGCAGCGGAAAGAGCGTGGGAATGCTCTCGCTCATGAATCTGCTCGCCGACAACGGGAAAATCGTCTCCGGAGAGATGATATTTGACGGGGAGGACATCTCCTCGGCGGGGTTGACGAGCGCGTCGGAGAAAAAGAGCCACGACGCGAGAATGCGCAAGCTGCGCGGCAACGAGATAGCGATGATTTTTCAGGATCCGATGACGTACCTGAACCCCGTGCTGAAGATTGGCACGCAGCTCACGGAGACGATACGCCTGCACCTCGGCTACGGGAACAAGGAGGCGACGAAGCTCGCGGAGGAGCTGCTCGGCAAGGTGGGCATCTCGGCTCCGGAGCGCAGGATGAGGCAGTACCCGTTCGAGCTGTCGGGCGGAATGCGGCAGCGCGTGATTATCGCGATCGCGCTCTCGTGCAACCCCAAGCTGCTGATTGCAGACGAGCCAACAACGGCGCTCGACGTCACGGTTCAGGCGCAGCTCTTGGAGCTTATACAAAAGCTCGCCAAGGAGAACGGCACCTCCGTAATCATGATAACGCACGACCTCGGAATAGTCGCGACGATGTGCGACAGGATCGCGATAATGTACGCGGGCGAGATCATCGAGGAGGGCGCGACGGACGACATTTTCTACTCGCCGAAGCACCCGTACACCGTGGGGCTTTTGAACAGCATAGCGAGCAGCGAGAGCGGCGCGCGGCAGTCCCTCGTACCGATACCCGGGACGCCGCCGGATCTGCTGAATATCACGGGCGGCTGCGCGTTTGTGCCGCGGTGCGGCGACGCGATGAACGTATGCGCGAGCTTTCACCCCGAGAGCGAGACGGAGGGGGAATCGCACAAGTTCCGGTGCTGGAAATACTGCAAGAGCCGTGCAAACGAGATAATTGAGGCGCAGAGGGAAGGAGGCGAAGGCAATGTCTGAGGCGATTTTGAGCGTGAGGGGACTCAGCAAGCATTTTGACGTCAAGCGCGGCACGCTCGAGGTGAGCTCCAAGCTCAAGGCGGTGGACAACATCGACTTTTCGATAATGCCGGGTGAGACGATGGGGCTTGTCGGGGAGTCGGGCTGCGGCAAATCGACGCTCGGCCGCACGATCGTGCGTATATACGACCCGACGAGCGGCGAGATAGTCTACAAGGGCGAGGACATAACGACGAAAAAGAACAAGAACATGCTCGCCGTGAGGCGCAGTATGCAGATGATCTTTCAGGATCCCTACGCGAGCCTCGACCCGCGCATGACCGTCGGCGACATAATCGCGGAGCCGATGAATATCCACAACCTCTACACTCCGGAGGAGCGCAAAAAGCGCGTACAGCACCTGCTCGAGACCGTAGGGCTCAAGCCCGACCACATACGCCGGTATCCGCACGAGTTCTCGGGCGGTCAGCGCCAGAGGATAAGCATAGCGCGCACGCTCGCCCTCGACCCGGAGTTCATCATCTGCGACGAGCCGATTTCGGCGCTCGACGTTTCCATTCAGGCGCAGATCGTGAATCTGCTGGAGCGCATACAGGACGAGACGGGGATATCGTACCTCTTCATCGCGCACGACCTCGGCATAGTGCGGCACATAAGCCACAAAATCGGCGTCATGTACCTCGGAAACATGATGGAGTACGGCGCGACGGAGGACGTGTACGACAACCCGTACCATCCGTACACGAAGGCGTTGCTGTCGGCGGTGCCGGTGCCCGACCCCAAGACGGCGCGCGAGAAACGGCGCATAATACTCGAGGGCGAGGTCACGGCGCCGATAGACCCGCCGGACGCGTGCCTGTTCGCGAACAGATGCTCCTACAGGTGCACGGTATGCAACGAGAAGCGGCCGCCGGCCGTCAATATCGGCGGAAGGCTCGTCTCCTGCCATATGTACACAATGTATTTCCGCGCGATGCGCGGCGGGAGCGACAAGCCGATTTTCGAAGATGAGACGATACTTAAAATTTAGGTGTTAACAAAAATGAGGAGGAAAAAATCATGAAAAAGAAAGTTGTATCACTGCTTGCGCTGCTCATCTGTATTGCGCTCGTCGCCGGGCTCGCCGCGTGCGGGCCAAAGACGGATTCCGGCGGCGGCGGTGGCGGCCCGGCGAGTCCCGGCGCGCCGTCGTCGGGGGAGAAGATACTGCGCGTACACACGGACATGATGCAGGGGACGCTCGACCCCGCCGGCAACGCGTCGATAACCTTCGTCGGCTACGCGCCGTACGCGCTCGACAAGCTCGTCGCGTTTGACGACAAGGGCGCGGTAATCTACAGGGCCGCCGAGAGCTATGAGACAAACGCGGATCAGACGGTGTGGACGTTCCATCTGCGCGAGAACGCGAAGTGGAGCGACGGCAGCCCCGTCAAGGCGGAGGATTTTGTGAACACGGTGCGCAACTCACTCGCGCCGAGCGCCGGCTCCATGTACTCTGGCGAGCTGTACGTGCTCAAGGGCGCCGAGGAGGCCGCGGAGGACTACTCCCTCGTCGAGCAGGTGGGGGCGATTGCGGTGGACGACTTCACGCTCGAATTTGACCTCAAATATCCGTGTGCGTACTTTTTGAAGCTCGTGACGCTGCCGGTTTTCGCGCCGAGCAAGGCGGAGTACGCCAAGCTCGAAAACACAAACTGGTACGACAACCCGGCGACAAGCCTCGGCAACGGCCCGTTCTATATGTCGGAGTTCGTGCAGGATCAGAAAATCGTGCTGAAAAAGAACCCGTACTTCTATGACGCCGCGAATGTGAAGCTCGACGGCGTGGTGATGACCGTTATCCCCGACATCATGGCGGCGGCCGCCGCGTATGAGACGGGCGAGGTGGATATCGCCTCCGGGCTGCTCGACACCGTTATGACGCAGTACGAGGGGAAGCCGGATTTGAATACGTGGGCGATGCAGACGACGGTGTTCGTGCTCGCAAACCTCGACAAGGCGCCGGTGATGCAGGATGTGCGCGTGCGTGAGGCGTTCGCGATCGGGCTAAAGCGCGCCGACCTGTGCGCCGCGATAGGCACGGATTTGTCGCCGTCGTTCAGCTTCGTGGCGAACCAGATGGTGTCCAACGCGACGGACAAGAAATTCAGCGAGGAGCGCCCGCAGCTCTTCGAGGAGGACATCGCAAGGGCGAAGCAGCTTCTGGCCGACGCGGGATATCCGGACGGCGCGGGCTTCCCGGAGCTGACCTACACGTATCCGAGCGGCGGCAAGAACGGCGACGTCGCGGTGGCG
>JAISKU010000030.1 GCA_031261245.1 Oscillospiraceae bacterium
CGCTTTTTGTACGGCTCCGACGTCGGCACGACGCCGATATCGTACAAAAACTTGTGCCAGAACCGCGAGTACAGCAGGTGCAGCGTCGTGTGCTCCATGCCGCCGTTGTACCAGTCCACGGGCGTCCAGTAGTCGAGCGCGGCTTTCGACGCGAGCGCGGCGCGGTTGCGCGCGTCGGCGTACCGCAAAAAGTACCAGCTCGACCCCGCCCACTGCGGCATGGTGTCAGTCTCGCGCAGCGCGGCGCCGCCGCATTTCGGGCACGTCGTCTCAATCCAGTCCGTCATCTTCGCGAGCGGCGACTCGCCCGTGTCCGTGGTCTCGTAATTCTCGACCTCCGGCAGCAGCAGCGGCAGCTCGCTCTCAGGCAACGCGACGTAGCCGCAGTGCTCGCAGTGGACTATCGGAATCGGCTCGCCCCAGTACCGCTGCCGCGAGAAAACCCAGTCGCGCAGCTTGTAGTTGACCTTTTCCTCGCCGAGCTTCCTGTCAATGAGCCACTCGGTAATCTTAATCTTCGCGTCCGCGACATTCAGCCCGTTCAGGAAGCCGGAATTGACCATAATGCCCGTGTCGCAGTCCGTGAACGCCTCTTCCTCAATATCGCCGCCCTTGACGACCTCGACAATCGGCAGCTCAAACTTTTTCGCGAACTCCCAGTCGCGCGTGTCGTGACCCGGCACTGCCATTATCGCGCCCGTGCCATACGTCGCCAAGACGTAATCGGAGATGAAAATCGGAATCTCGCCGCCCGTCACGGGGTTTATCGCCGCGACGCCGCGCAGCCACACGCCCGACTTGTCCTTCGCCATCTCCGTGCGCTCAAAGTCGGATTTCCGCGCCGACGCGTCCTGATACGCCTGAATTTCCGCAAAATTCGTCAGCTTGCTCTCCCACGTTTTCAAAATCGCGTGCTCCGGCGAGATGACCATGTACGTCGCGCCGAAAAGCGTGTCCGGACGCGTGGTGAACACCCGCAGGGTCTCCCCTGCCGTCGTCGCGAAATCCACCTCCGCGCCGGTGGAGCGCCCTATCCAGTTGCGCTGCTGAATCTTCACGCGCTCGATGTAGTCCAAGCCGTCGAGGTCGTCGATCAGCCGCTGCGCGTACTCGGTAATCTTCAGCATCCACTGGCTCTTCTCGCGCCGCACAACCTCGCTGCCGCAGCGCTCGCACACTCCGTTCACGACCTCCTCGTTCGCCAGAACGCACTTGCAGGAGGTGCACCAGTTGACGGGTATCGACGCCTTGTAGGCGAGCCCTTTTTCAAACAGTTTCAGGAAAATCCACTGCGTCCACTTGTAGTATTCGGGGTCTGTCGTGTCCACGACGCGCTCCCAGTCGAAGCTGTAACCGAGCATTTTGAGCTGCTCTGTAAAGCGCGCGATGTTCTTTTTTGTCACCGCCGACGGATGGATTTTGTTCTTTATCGCGTAATTCTCCGTCGGCAGTCCGAACGCGTCAAAGCCGATCGGAAACAGTACGTTATACCCCTGCATACGCCGCTTGCGCGCGACGATGTCCATCGCCGTGTACGGGCGCGGGTGTCCGACGTGCAGACCCTCGCCCGACGGGTACGGGAACTCGATCAGCGCGTAGAATTTCGGCTTTTTGGACGTGTTTGACGCGGCAAAGGGCTTGGTCTCCTCCCAAATCCCCTGCCACTTTTTCTCTATTGCGGTAAAATCGTATTTCATTCCGTAACCCACTCCTTGATATCAACGGTCTCCGCGTCGCCCCACAGACGCTCAAGCGAGTAAAACTCGCGCAAATCCTGCAAAAACAGGTGTATCACAACGGCTCCGAAATCGACGAGCACCCACCCGCCGGAGCGGTACCCCTCCGTGCGCGGAACAGGCTCTCCCCTGTCGCGCAACGCCTTGTCAACCTCGTCGGACAGCGTTTTTATCTGTGTCGTGCTGCTCGCCGTGCAGATTATAAAGTAGTCCGCGAGCACGGTGATTTCGCGCGTTTTAAGCACCTTGATATCCTGCGCTTTCTTTGCGTCGAGGGCGCGGACGGCAATCTCCGCCATTTCAAACGGTGTCAGCATCTATATTCCTCCATTTGCCGCGCCGGTGTCCGACGGCGGCTGTTCAATATCCGGCGGCGTGGCCGGAGGCGTCTCGGGCGGCGGCGTAAGCTCCGCCGGAGCCGTCTCCGTCGGCGTCGGAAGCGCGGGATCCGGCGTCGGCGTTACCTCCCACCCGTCGGGCGGCGTCTCCGTCGGCGGCGCGTCCGTAGTTGGAGGCTCCGACGGCGTCGGCGAGGTCTGCGGAGGTGTCGGCGTCGGCGTAACCGTCGGCTTGGGCGTCGAGGTTGAGCTGCCGGACGAGCCCGACGAGCCGGACGAGCCGCCTCTGCCCCACGTCTCGTTCTTCCCCTCGTAGTGGCCGTCCGTCACGTAGAGCTTGCCGTTGCCGTCGCGCGTGAAAATGCTCAGGTTTTGCAGCGTTATCGGCACGTCGAACGGGTTGAGCTTCTCGTTTATAACCGTCAGCCAGTCGTTGACGTAAATCGTGACATACGAATCGCCGTTTATCGAGTCGTTGAAGTTTCCGGGCATCGTCGTGAACGTGATGCCGTTCATGTCGAGCTTGAACATCTCCTTGCCGAACCACAGAACCTCGTTCAGGTCGAGGTTTGTCTTGACGTACTTGATGAAAATGTTCGCGACGGAGGTCAGATTGATCGAGTTTTTCTTCTCGATGACCTGCCCCGCGGCGGCGAGCAGGAACTTCTGCTGCATCTCAATGCGCCCGATATCGCCCGAGGCGTAGCCCGTGTTGCCGTTGCCCTGACGGAAGCGCACGACGCCGAGCGCGTCCTTCCCGCTGAAGTGCTGCTGTCCCTTGTTGAGATGTATGTGCAGATTCTGCGCGTCGTCGTCGTAGTTCATATTACGCGGCAGGTCGAAGTCAATCCCGTCCACGGCGTCTACAATCGCCGCAAAGGCCTTTAGATCCACCACGACGTAGAAGTCCACCTCGTAGCCGAGCACGTCCGCGAGCTTCGTGACGGCGCCCTCCGGCCCCTTCATCGCGGAGTAGAGCGAGTTCGCCTTCTTCGTTGTCCACGAGACGTTCACGAGCGTGTCGCGCGGTATGTTCACGACGTTCAGCGTGTGCTCAAAGGTGTCGAGCGTCGCGACCATCATGACGTCGGTGTTGCCGTTCCCGTCGTCCATGCCCAGCACCACAAATGTAAACTTGCTCGCGTCGCGGCTTACGGGCGGCGTGGGCAGATCAGGCGCGTCCGGGTCGTCGGGCGACCCCGGCTTGATGACCCCGCCCTGACTCGGCGCGTGCGGCGTCGTCGGCGCGTCCTTCACCTCGGGCGGCTTCCCGCCGTATTTCAGGTAGACCATCGCGCACAGGACGACGGCCGTTATTGCAATCAGAACGCCGATCACGATTCTCACGGCGCGCCTGCTGCGCCGCTTTTTCGGAATCTCTCCCGACAGCTTTTCCGATTTGCGCTCCGTACTCACGTGGCGGCCGCGCTTCTTGTTTCCCGTTAATTTCATTTCTATGCCTATTTAACCCTTTCCTTTAGGAAGCCCGTTGCCGCAAGCGTTACCGGGTGCGGCGAGATTCCGCGCGACGTCATGTCCGCGATGCTCATATCCATGCCCGCGATAAGCGCCGCGTCAATGTCGCGGTACGCCAGACGCCGCAGCTCCTCCACGCCGTCAAAATCGCGGTTCGGCTCGATGTAGTCCGCCGTGTAGATTATCTTCTCCAAAAGCGTCATGTCCGCGTGTCCCGTAGTATGCCACAATATGGCGGATTTTACGTCGCCGGAGACGTTGAACCTGTCAAAAGCCAGCGCCGCCGCAGTCTTTGAGTGCAGCAGCTTTGGCGACGCGCGCTCTATATCGTCTATCTCAATGCCGTACCTCTCGCACAGCGCGAGCTGCTCTTCCACGTCAAGCCGCTTTGTGATGTCGTGCAAAATCCCGGCCTCGCGCGCCTCGTCAATGTCCGCGCCCCAGCGCACCGCGAGGCTCACTGCCTCGAGCTCGCACCCCGCGACGTGGCGTATGCGCTCCGGCTTGAGCAGCCGATACGCCTCAAGGCGCAGCCAGTCGAAATTCGCCTTCGCCCCGTACAGTCCATGCTCAATTATATACGAATATACGTTTTCGTCAATATGCCACGTCCTCTGACGCTTCGGGAGCATCGCGCGCACCTGCGACGAGGAGACGTCTATCGCGTCGTTGCGGATTATCTCGGTCTCGACGCCGAGGCCGCGCAAAACCTCCGCCTCCGGGGCAATCTCCGCCTGCGCCGACGCGCTGCGCAGCGTCACGGCGGGCGTCACGCGTGAAAGTATCTCGTCGATGTCCTTCCAATTCCGCAGCGTGAGGTACATGTCCGTCCCGACAATCAGGAAAAGCTGCGCGCCGGGATAGCGAGCTGATAATTCGCGCACGGTATCGACCGTGTAGCTCTCGCCGGGTCGGTATACCTCGATGTCCGACACCTCGGCTCCCGGCACGTCGCGGAAAGCGATTCTCGCCATCTCGAGGCGCTGCTCACCCGTCGGGCCGTCTTTCGGGAGCGCCTTGTGCGGCGGTGTGCCTGACGGCACAATAAACAGCCTGTCGAGCCCGAGCGCGCGCACGACCTCGGCGGCGGAATCGGTGTGACCCCTGTGCGGCGGATTGAACGCGCCGCCGTAAATTCCGATTTTCATTATACCACAATCCTCTGCAAGCGGGTTATTTTACAAGCCTGATTCGCTTCTCTTTGTCTATTTTGCGGTTCTCCTTATAGAGCACGAAGCGCGAGCCTATCGTCTGCACCGTCTCCGCGCCGCAGAGCAGCGAGAGCGAGTCCGCGGCTTCCCGCGCCGATATTCCGGCGTTTTCGAGCACGCGGCACTTTATTATCTCGCGCGCAGTCAGCGCGTCGGTCGCCGATTTTACCGTGTTTTCCGTGATTCCGTCCTTGCCGATTTGCAGTATCGTGTCAATCGGGTTCGCGATTGCGCGAAGCTGCGCGCGTTGGCGTGAGTTAAGCATTTTGTTTCTCCTATTTGTTTATTCAATGTCGGCAGCCGTGTATGTGGCCTCATCTTCTTCTCTCGCTTTTTTCAACTGAAAAGAAAGGATATTATTCAAAAATTCTTCCGATAAGCGCGTTTCACTGTACTCGTTTAACAACCTTTGATGTTGTCCTGTTTTACGCAATAAGTCCGCGCGGATAAGTGTAAGATTTTCGTTTTGTTCATCTTTTGCAATCCTGCCAATCTGTTCAAGAGAAAGCAGACGCGATTGCCTTGCCCAATGGGAGTCACCTTTGTCATCTGCCGCCCAAGCGGCGCATAAGTAACTGTACCACGCTTCCGAATATTTATCTGATTGACTCTCTATTCGCGCCTTCTGTATAAAAGCCTTTGTCAGCCCGCTAACGGGTTCAGGCAACGAAAAGCTCTTGTATTCGTCGGTTTGCAAAAACTCTTTTGAACAAGAAAGCTCACGCGAAACTTCACTTGACGCATAGCCGCATTCGGGACATACCTGCACCCAATAAGGCATCGTGCTCCGTTTCATTTCAGGCGGTCGTGTGTCCAAGTCCACACTTCCGAAGGCGTTTGTGGACATAACGGAGGGGTAGTCTTTTACACAACCGCAAACACTGCAAATTTGAGCATTTTTTGATAATGTAGTCATTTTAAGTTCCTTTCATCGTTCATTGTCGTATATTCCGTCAATTTCGCGGCAAATTCCCGCAGCGCGTTCCCCCTGTGTGATATGGAGTTCTTCTCCTCGGGAGTGAGCTGCGCCATCGTTTTCCCGAGCTGCGGCAGGTAAAAAACCGGGTCGTAGCCGAAGCCGCCGTCGCCACGCCTCTCGCGGGCAATCTCGCCGAAGCACTCCCCTGTCGCGACGAGCTCGCCGCCGTCCGGAAATGCGCACACTATTACTGAGACGAATTTCGCCGCGCGTTGTTCCGTGCTTTCGACGTTTTTCAACAATAATTCGCAGAGTTCGCCGTCCGACAGCCCGCCGCCGCCGTACCTTTTGGAGTGCACGCCCGGCTCCCCGCCGAGCGCGTCCACGCACAGCCCGGAGTCGTCCGCGATTGACGGAATTCCAATTGCGGCGCAGTATATTTTCGCCTTGAGCCGCGCGTTCTCCTCGAACGTCTCCCCCGTCTCCTCAACGTCGAGGACGAGCCCGAAATCGGCGGGCAAGACGAGCTCATACCCGAGCGGTGCGAGCAGCTCACGCATTTCCCTTAATTTACCAATATTCTCTGTGGCAAGCAAGAATGTCATGACAGCAGCGCCTCCACGAACTCGCGCGCGTCGAACGGGATGAGGTCGTCGATCCCCTCGCCCACTCCGACGAGCTTCACGGGCACGCCGAGCTGCGACGCGATGGCGATTACGATGCCGCCCTTCGCAGTTCCGTCGAGTTTTGTGAGTATAATTCCGGTGATTCCCGCCGTTTCTTTGAACTGTTTTGCCTGTAAAAGACCGTTTTGACCCGTTGTTGCGTCAATTACAAGAAGTGTTTCACGTGAAACATTCGGCAATTCTCGACAAATTATGCGCGATATCTTCGCGAGCTCATTCATCAGATTCGACTTGTTGTGGAGCCTGCCCGCCGTGTCACAGATCACGATGTCGGCTCCGCGCGCCTTCGCCGCCGAGATGCCGTCGAAAATCACCGCCGCCGGGTCGGCGCCCTCGCCATGCTTGACGATCTCGACGCCGGCGCGCTCCGCCCAGACGGTGAGCTGCTCCGCCGCCGCCGCGCGGAACGTGTCCCCGGCCGCGAGCAGCACCTTTTTCCCCTCGGACTTATACAGCGCTGCGAGCTTGCCTATTGAGGTCGTCTTGCCCACGCCGTTCACGCCGATTACGAGTATGACGGACGGCGCGGTATCGAGATGAAGCGCGGAATCGCCGACCTCGACGCGCGCCGTGAGTATCTCCGCGAGGGCGTTTTTGATGTCCTCGCCGCGCCGCCAGCCGTTCAGCTTTGTCCTCTCGCGCAGCTCGTCAAC
>JAISKU010000076.1 GCA_031261245.1 Oscillospiraceae bacterium
AGGAAAATACCTGCGCCCTCTGCCTGCACGAACCCTATTATCCCACATGGCTTGTGGAATCTCAAGGTCTTATACGGTGTACCACACAACCAAACACCGTAAATCTATTATACAAGGAAATTTGATATGTCATACGAGAAACTACCAAAAAAACCGGCGGGGGAAGAATGGACGAACGAAAACTACCAAAAATATGACCACACACCGACCCGTGAGGATTTAGTAGAATTTTGGGAAGCCCGTATCAAACACGGGTTTCAGACGGAGGAGCAAGAAAGGCGTGATTACGTCGAGGAATTGCTTGGGCGCAAGATTGATTGGGCCACGCCGAGTACACTAAAATAAAAAAATTCAAAAAAAACGCAAAAAAGTGAAATTAGGGGTTGACAAATAACACACAAAAAACGCTCCCGGTTCCCCGGGAGCGTTTTCACGCTCAATCCGAAAATAAATGTTGAATCAAAAACTCTTTATGGTATAATTGCTACAGTTGGTGTCATGGTTTTGTTAAATGAAAGGGGTTACCTTATGGTTATCGGTATCATCATCGGCTTTGCCGTCATTTTCGCAATCTGCGCCTTGTCCGACAGCGCCAAAAAGGCGTACCGCAGGGCGTCTCCGCAGACAAAGAAGCGCGTGCAGAACGGCGCACTTTTCACCGCAGCCGTTGTCGCCACGCCGATTTTGGCGGTCAAGAGCTTGACAAAAAAAATATAAGTGAGCAACGCCGTAGTTCCCTTTCGATTCAAAGAACATATACGCCGTAAACCCAAGCTTCGACAAATAGCACCAAAAACGCTCCCGGGTCCCCGGGAGCGTTTTTCCGCTCAAAAAACATGTTGACCGCGACGGGCCTCGGCATATATAATGCAAAGTATTGGTATTATATTGCAGAGCTTATGAAAGGATCGATTATGCAGATAAATCAGTTAAAGTGTTTCATCATGGCCGCAAAGTACGAGAGCATAACGAAGGCCGCAAAACAGATGTACATATCGCAGCCCTCACTGACCTCGAGCATATCCCTGCTCGAAAAGGAGCTGGGTGTGGCACTGTTTGAGCGCACGGGGCGCCGGATAAAGCTCAGTCCCGTCGGCAAGAGGATCCTGATAAACGCGCAGATGGTCGTTGACGAGTGCAATCTTATCACGCACATCTGCGATCTTCAGCAATCACCGAGCTCCACAGTAACCTTCACCGCGCCCACGTTGCCCAAGCACATATCCTTCATCGCGCACGAGTTCATGAAAGCGCACCGCGACATCCGGCTGCTGCAGGTGTCCTCTCTCGACCCGTCGCCGGAAATCACCATCGACGCTACGGTTGATGAAAACTGGTCCGACATGCGCAAGCACGTTTTGACGGAGGAGATCGGCCTTGTCGTACCCTCCGGCCACGAGCTCGCAGGCATGGACGTAATCGACCTCAAGGATTTGGCGGCATACCCTGTGGTAAGCCCCCCTCTCGGGACGTCCACGAGGACGATAGAGGATCATTTCTGCAAGCTCGCGGGGTTTGCCCCGATCAGGGAGCGGGAGAACTCCACAATGTCTGACGCTCTGGAGACGGCCTACGCAGAGAGCGGCATCGTCTTCTTCCCGTTCAAGTCCTGGGGCCTTGAGACAATATCGGACAACAGAATCGTGAGACTGCGCAATCCGAGGTGCTACCGACACATCTACGTGGAGCAGACGGTGTCCCCAAGCTCTAATCAAACCTCAATGCAGTTGTTCTCCGACTTTGTCGTACAGTTTTTCGCCGACGACTGAGCAGGCGCTCTCCCGCACCTACTTCAGTCCAAAGCTCTTAATGTCGCACCCGAATTTCGCCTTCAGCTCCGGTATCGTCTCCGGCTTCGCGGCGCGCTCCGGGTCATACTTTTTGACCGAGGCGACGTCGTTCAGAAGCGCCGACCAGAACGTGATTCCGCCGCAGTCGTAGACCTCGGCGTCCGTCAGAGCCTCTATGCTGTGGGAGGCAAACTTCGGTATGTTTACGAGGCAGCCCGCTTTCGCGACAAACTCCTCCTCGTACACCTTGAACTTCACTTCGCCCTCGCGCACGTACCACAGCTCGTGGTTCTTCGGGAATTTATCCCACTCCGCCTTGAAGCCCTTTTTGAGCTCGGCGCACCACATCTCGCACACGCCGCTGTTTTCCCAACGCGCGGATATCATCTTCATCGTCACGCCGTCGAGCTCGAACACGGAAAGCGGCCTCTTCGGGCTTCTGACCGCAGACACCTTTTCTACCGGAAGCTCCTCAAATACGGCGCGCTCACGGAATACGAAATCTCCGCTCGGCCCGCCGCCGCCGCGCGTTTTTTGGAACTCCTCGCTGTCCACCGCCCCGGGCGAGTGGCGAATTAGCGCGTTCATCGCGGGTGCGTCGTCACAGGAGCTCAGGTCGTGGAAAATTCCCCTGTACTTCACATCCTCGAGGAATACCATGCCGTGCGCCCTGTATGCGGGCAGGAAGAGTATGTCCCCCGGCAGCACGAGGCACTTGTACCCCTCGCCGTACAACCACATCTTGCCGCTGTCAACGAAGAATATCTCAAAGCCGATGCGGTGCTCGTGCATCATCGCAAAATCGTCGGGGTTCGCCCCCTCGGGTATCGGGTGCATGACGGAATCCGTGAAGCAGAACATCTTGTGCGGCCCCTCGCCCATGATTATGGTGCTCTGGTGCTCTCCGATGACGCCGTTCATCTTTACCTCTACAGGGTAAATCCAGCTGCTCGCGTGGTCGTTAAGGTCAATTAAAAACTCGTTTTTCAAAATAATTCCCCCCTATCAATCTATCCCAATCGACTTAATCCGGCAGTCGTATCTCGACTTCAGCTCTTCCCACGTCTCCGGCTTCGCCGCGCGCTCCGGATCGTTCTTGAGTATGGACGCTCTGTCTTGGAAAAACGCGTACCAGTGCGTCAGCCCGCCGATGTCGTATATCGTCGCGTCCGTCAGCGCCTTCAGGCTCCGCGTCGCGAGCTTCGGTATCTTCACGACGCACTCCGGCCGCGCGACGAACTTCTCGCCGTACACGTCGAACTCAATCTCGCCCTCCGTCACGTAGTACATCTCCGTCGTCGGCGCGTAGTCGTAGAACTCGGCGTGGAAGCCCTTTTTCAGCTCCGCGCCCCAGAGCTCGTTGATTCCGCCGTTCTCCCAACGCGCGGTCAGCATTTTCGCCGTCGCGCCCTCGAGCTTGTACTCCGCCATCGGCCTGTTGATGTTCCGCACCGTGGTCATCTGCTCCACAGGGATCTCCTCCGTCTCCGGACGCTCGCGCATGAGAAAATCGCTTATCCCCATGCCGCCGCTCTTCGCGAAATTCGGATCCTTCTGCGCGTCCGGAAGCCTCTCCCGCAAAATCGCGAACACCGGCGCGTTGTCGCTGTTGCTCAAATCGTGGAAAAAGCCCCTGTACTTCGTCGGCGCGTGGAAATCCATGCCGTGCGCCTGGTACGGCTGTATGTGCAGAATGTTCCCCGGGGCGACATACGTCTTTTTGCCGAACATGTACAGGTCAAGCCCGCCGCTGTCCACAAAGAATATCTCGTATCCCAAGTGGTGCTCGTGGAAGTGCAGGTCGCCGCCGAGCTCTTTGCCCGGGTACATCACGGAATCCGTGACGCAGAACAGCTTGTGCACGCCCTCCGGCATGTTTATCGTGCGCTGATCCTCGCCCTTGTGTCCGTCCGGGCCGATCAGCTCTATCGGGTACATCCAGTTCTCGCTGTCGTTCAGGTCAATCAAAAACGGGTGTTTCATCGAAAATTCCTCCCTCTATTTCGCGATTATCGCGGTCGCCATCGTCATGAAGCTGTTCGCGCACCATGAGCTCCACGGCCAGCCGTCGGCCGGGTGCGGCGGAATCTGCTGATCCGCCTTCTTCCCGGTGGCGGGATAGTAGTCATACGGCGCGTAGCCGAGTATCACGCCCTCGCGCTTCACGTGGTCGCAGAAGCGCCGCGCGATCAAATCGGCCTCCTTGTCCTTGCCCGCGGACTTCAGCCCGACGGTCAGTATCATGTTCTGCGGCCCGACGACTCGCCCGCACACGAACGATATTCCGAACGTCGCCAGCTCGCTCGTCATGCTCTCGGACGCGAGGCCGATCTCCGTCAGAAGCTCGCCCTCCTCCGTGAGCTTTTCGGCCACCTTGTCGATAATCTCCTGCGGAAGCCGCTTGCCGAGTATTATCGGCTGATAGCACGCGAGGCTCTTGGAGTCCACCGCCTTGCCCTTGACCGTCGTGACGAACTTCTCGCCGTCCCAGTGCTCCTTTATAAGCGTCTGCGTCAGCTTTTCGGCGCGCTTGTTCCACTCCTTGGCCTCGGCCGTCTTGCCGCAGCCCTCGGCGAGCCTCGCCACGTTCTCAAACAGCAGCACGAGGAACGCCAGCGTGTTCGGGTCAATCGCGGGGAACCCGTCCTTGAACACGGACGCGTCGTCCCAGCCCGACTCATGCGGGCTCAAAATCGCCGTCACGTCGTCGCCGCGCCCGGCGCTGCGGTACGTCGTCCAGAAATTCGCCCATTTCGCGAATTTCGGGTACATGCGCTCGCACTCGGAGGGCGTCAGCTGCTCGAGGAACGCCTCCCCGTTCGTGCGGATTATGAAATCGAGCGCGAACCCTTGGAACGGCGGCTGCATCCCCGCGTTGTTCGGGCCGGTGTACGTCAGCATACCCGGAAGTCTCCCCGTCCGCTCGTCCTGATACGCGAACAGCGTGCAAATCTGCCGCCACGCCTCCTTCGGGTCCTCGAGCATCGGCATAGCGTTATAGCTCTGCTGCCACGACGCGGCCACGGCGTTCCAGTCGTTCTGGAAGAGTATCATCGGCTCCTTAATCGCCCCCGCGGTGGCGGAGCGGCGGCTCCAGATGACCCATTTCGCGTACTTCGCGATGCCCTCATAGCCCGGGGCCGCGTCGGCGTACTTCTGCGCGAACGCCGCGTAGTCCGCCTTGTTGTTGTCCACAAGCTCGTCGAACGGCTCATAGTCGTCGCAGAAGCACGGCCGCGCGCCGAAGAACTCGTGTATAACCGCCTCAAACTCGCCCGTCTCGGCGTCAGGCAAAAAGTCGAACTTCACGCATGAGAACGCGCCCTTCTCCTCGTCGTAGACCGCCGTCGCCAGCGCCGCGCCGGCTATCGCCTTGACAAGCAGCTTGCCGTGCTTTCCGAACTCGCCCTCCCAGCCGCTGCCGTCAAGCGCCGCGTGTATCCCGCGGCACGCGCGCGCGCCGCCGCCCGTCGCGGAGCGCAGCACGAGCTGAAGCCCGGCGTTCTCCCCGCGATAGCGCACGTGGTTGCGGTCTGTGATGGCTATCTCCGCCCACGCGCAGTCGCAGTCCGCCTCGAGGCGCAGAGAACCCTCGTCGGCGAAATACGTGTATTTCACGGGCGCGCCGTCAACAGTCAGATTGACGTCGAACAGAAAATCCGTCGCGGCCATCGGGTCGCCCGCCCTGTTGCTCGTTATGCGCAAAAGCCCGGGCGTGTTGAAATCCTCAAATATAATCGGGTGCGAGCCGCGCCGCGAATACGTCGCGCGGGTAAGATTAAATCTCTCGTTTGTTCCGAACATTTATCCCGCCTCCTTACAGCACTTTGTGGGCGAGCGCCAAGAGCGCCGCTCCGTAAAACGGGCAGTCCACCCCGTCCGCGCGCGCCCTGCCGAGCGCCGCGAGCGTCAGCTTACTTGCCGCCTCGTCACATCCCGCGTCCTTGAGCCCGAGGATTGCCAGCGTCCCTATCGCGCTCTCAAGCGCCTCGCCGTCCACGCTCTGCGCGAGCTTTTCGGCTATCTCCGCCGGAAGCCTCTTTCCGAGCACGAGCGGCATGTACGACAGCACGGGATCCGGCGCGGATTTCGCGCCCGTGCGCACGTTCTCGCCGACGAACGTCTCGCCGTTCCACAGATGCGCGATAAGCGCCGCGCGCTGCGTCTTGACGCTCTCGCGCCACCGTATCGCGTCCCCGCTCTCCCATACCGACTCCGCGAGCTTTGCCAGCGCCTCGCTCTGTAAGAGCAGATACGCGTTCAGATCGGGCGCCGCCACGGGCTCTCCCGCGCCGAAAAGCGTCGTCTTTTTGATTCCCGTCTCAAACCTGTACGCGTAGGCGTACAGCCCCGGCGTCACGGAGCGCTCCCGCGCCCACTGCCTCGCCGAATCGCCCAGCGCGTTGTACAGATCGTACACCGTGCCCCTGTGCGCCCGGGCGAGCGCGCCCTCGTCAATAAGCCGAAGCAGCGCTATGCTCTCCACCGGCGGCGCGTCGAACGGAAGCGCCGTGAGAAGGCCGAGCGCCGTGTCCGCGTCCTTGAACGCGAGCGAGGCAATCGCCTGGAACCGCGCCTGCGTGTCCGGCGACCTCCGCTTGTTCTCGAGCACGACCTGCGCCCCGCTCAAAAGCGTCCCCTTGTTTATCCACAGCAGATACGCGATGTTGTCACGCACGTCGTCCCACTCCGCCGGAGTCGCCACGAGGCCGTCCTTGAACGCCGCGAACTCCGCCGCGTTGCCCTTTGCGCACTCGTCGAGCGTCCGCGTAATCTCCACCGGCGTCGTGTCCACAGGCAGCTCATACGCGACAAGCGCGACCTTCCCGCCCTCCGGAGAGAGGGTCAGAATCGGCGTCACAGAGTGGAACTGCGAGAGAATCCACGTGTCGTCGAACTCCACGCTCCCGCGCTTCGCCGCGAACAGGTACCGCCCGCCGCCTATCGACAGCTCAATCCCCGCCGGGGTTTTCAGCGACGTGACGAACTGCCCCGCGGAGCCCGCGTTCAGCTGAAGCGTCACGCCCTCGCCCTCAAAAAGCAGCGCGTTCGACGGCGCGTCGATCGCGATACGCACCGCACCCTTCGCGGATTCGAGGACGATCAGCGACTCCGTCGCGCTGTAAGTGTACGCAAGCTCCGTCCCGCCGTCAAACAGGTTAATCTCCAGCAGCCCCGCGGAAACCGCGCCGGGATCGGCTCCCGCCGACGTCATGAACCCGCCCGTCGCCGCCAGCGAGATCCACAGCTTCTCCCCCTTCGCGACGACCATGTGCTTTGACTCGCGATGGCTGAATCCGAAGTCCTTCAGATAAGGTTTAACATTCATTTTATTACCGCTCCTCTCTGTGAATAATTGAAGATACGCTTCCTCGCGCTGAAAAAATCAAGCATCAGCGCCAAAAGCAGCAGGAATCCCGACGCTATATTCTTCCAATACGGCGCGACAAACAGTATGCTCAGTCCGTTGTTGAAGCCGTTGATGAGCAATAGCCCCGCAAAGGCGCCGCCCATATTCCCGGAGCCCCCGCCGAAGGCCACCCCGCCTATCAGCGCACACGTTATCCCCTCAAACGGACCGTAGCCGACTCCCGACGACGTAGCTCCCCACATCCTCGCCGCGTTAATCATCCCCGCGATAGCGCACAGGGCCGCATTCAGTGCGAACAGGATGTAGGATATCCTCCTCGGCTTCAAGCCCGAGAGCTTTGCGGCCGACGGGTTTCCCCCCGAAAGGTACACGCTTTTACCGAATTTCGTCCTTGCGAGCACGACTCCGCAGACAACGAACACAACAGCGGTGAACACGAGCGTCAACGGGACCTCCCCGCCGAACTTATACGTGCCGAGCCACTTTATCGTCTTGTTTTCAATGTCCGTGGTGAAGCCGCTGCACAGCAGCAGTGTCGCTCCCATCGTTATGTACGACATTGCCATCGTCGCCACAAATGTGGGTATCCTGAACTCGTTTACAAGCACCGAGGTGAACGCGCCGATGCCTCCCGCAATGACAAGTGTGAAGAAAATCGCCGCATACCAAGGCAATCCGGCTATCATGAGCTTTGCCATAACCACACCCGAAAGCGAGGCGACCCTGCTCGCCGAAATATCAATATTCCCCATGATCATGAGAAACACCGCGCCGATAGTTATGTATGCCGCGGGCATTATTGTCGTCAGGATAAAACGCACGTTGCTCCACCCGAGATACACGCCCTTCGACCTGATGTTAAAATACACCGCGAGCAGGGCAAATATCACAAGCAGCACAACTGTTCTCGACTTAACTGCTTTTTTTACAATACTCAACCGCGTTTTCCTTCTATCCGTTTCTCCCTATTGTCACGGCCACGGTTTGCGCCGACTCCGTCGCCTGCCGTATCGCCTTTCCTCCCGCGCAGTCGCCTATCATATGGTACACGGGCGATACGGCGGATAGTGCGAACGCCTCCTGTGTCCGGGGCTTTACACCTGTCGCGAATACCACGGAGTCCGCCTCGAGCAGCGCCTCTCCGTCCGCGCCCGCGATTTTCACGCCCTCACGGCTAATCAGCTTCGCCTCCGTGTTGAATCTCACCTTGATGCCGGCGTCGCGAAGCTGGAGCCTGACTGTGTGGCCCTGCGCCATCGGCGCCTGTATGCTGTCCGTCAGCTCGATTACCTCAACCTGCTTGCCGAGCGCGTGAAGATGCAGCGCGAGCTCTGTCCCGGACAGTCCGGCTCCGATGATGACCACTCGCTGTCCGACAATGCTCGGATTCGTGAACACCTCCTCAACCCTGAACACGTTCTCGCCGTCGGCGCCCTCGATTGCTGGCGTGTACGGCGTCGAGCCGAGCGACGCTATAACCGCGTCGGGTGACAGCCTCTCGATATACTCCGGCGTGACCTCACAGTTCAGTCTCACCTCGACGCCGAGCTTAATCAGCGCGTTTCTCTGCGTTTCGATGTACTCCGCGAGGTGCTTTTTGAACGGCACGCCCTCCTCGCAGAGAATCACGCCGCCGAGCCGCGCGCTCTTCTCGCACAGCACAACCTCATGGCCGAACTTCGCGCACGAGATTGCCGCCTGCATACCGCCGACGCCGCCGCCAACGACGAGCACTTTCTGCTTCGACGCGGGCGGGGCATACCTCGCGAACTCGTTCTCGCGCCCCGTCTCGGGATTGAGCGCGCAGAGGAGTCTGAACGTCGGAAACATGGAGTCGTTGCAGCCGTAACAGCGTATGCATTTGCGAATCTCGGAGTCAAGACCCGCGCGCGCCTTGTTCGGCAGATCCGGATCACAGACAAGTCCGCGCGCGACATTTATGATATCCGCCTTGCCGGACGCGATAATCTCTTCCATCATCGCCGGATCGGCGAGCGCGCCAACCGTCGAAACGAGCGAGTGTTTGACGTGCTTTTTTATCTCGGCCGCGTATTTTACGAACGTCCCGTCCGGGTCAAACATCGACGGCGCCCAGCGCAGCGAGTTCTCGCTCTTCGTGGTTCCGTGAATTCCGACGGAGCAGTGTATGATGTCCGCATGTCCGTCAAGGCATTTCGCGTACTCAATGCCGCCCTCAATGCCGTAGCCGTCCTCAAATTCCGTGGCGGAAATGCGGAACTCCACCGGGAACCCGCGCCCGCATTTTTCATGTATCGCATCGCACACGGCGGCGGCGAACCTCCCCCTGTTCTCGACGGAACCGCCCCACTTGTCCGTGCGCGTGTTCGTCGTCGTGCTGAAAAACTGCTGGGGGAGCCAGCCGTGGCCGCCGTGGACCGTCACCATGCCGAAGCCGTAGTATTTCGCCTTCGCGGCGGCGTCCGCGTACATCCGGATTGTCTCGTAAATCTGCTCCTCGGTCATCTCAAAGCACGGAACAGCCTCATCGCCGTCCACGAGGCCCGCGGACGGGCCGAGGTGCGCGTTTGCGTATCGTCCCGCGTGCTGGAGCTCTACAGACGGGACGGCGCCGAGCCTCTGTATCCTGTCCGCGAGCTTATACATAAACCGCATGATGATGTCGTTGGTCAAATCAATGCTGATGTTCCCCATACGGCTGACCGGCGGATTGATGTGGCACTCCCCGACGCAGACCGTCGCCGCCCCGCCGAGCGCCTTGCGCTCGTAGTAGGCAATGCAGTCGTCCGTCGGCGTACAGTCCGCGTTGAAGTCCATGTGCCCCGTCGGAGAGCCGAAGATTCTGTTGCGAAAAACCACATCTCCTATTTTTATGGGGTCAAATAAATGCTTGTACTTTATCATCGCGCGTTATTCCGCTCCCAGCTGATTATAATGCACACCGTACCTTTTTCTCAGCGTCTCGAGCGTCTCCTGTTTGTCAGCGCGCTCCGGATCCGCGAGTATTCCCTCACGATCCTGCAAATACGCGTACCAGCGCGGAGCGCCGCTCACGTCATACACAACCGCATCTGACAGAGCCTCAAAGGAGCGCGGCGCGTACATCGGGATCTTGACGAGGTGCTCCGGCTTTGCGATAAACTCCTCATCATACACCTTAAATTTTACCTCGCCCTCGGTGACGTAGTACAAATCTGTGTTCGCGGGGAACGGATACGACGTCGCCTTAAAGCCCTTTTTCAGCTCAAAGCACCACAACTCGCAAAGTCCGCTGTTCTCCCAGCGCCCCGTCAGCATTTTGAACGTCGCCCCAGGCAGCTCAAAGCTCGCCATCGGCCTCTCGCGGTGGCGTATCGCCGTGCACTCCTCCGGCGGCGTCTCCTTCACCCTGTACGGCGGCTCGCGCAGGAAGTGGTCGCCCTTCGGTAAAATCTCCTTCGGGAAATCCGGCCGCTCCATGAAGTCCGGATAGTGCTGCCGCAGCAGGTTTCCCGCCTCCCCCTCGTCGCCGTAGGGCATGTCGTGGAAGAACCCCCTGTACTTGGTGTCGTCGTAGAAGAACATGCCGTGCGCCTGATACGGCTGCAAAAACAGTATGCTGCCTGGCTTAATGTACGCCTTCTGGTCATTGATGTAGACGTCCATACCGCCGCTGTCCACGAAGAATATCTCGTAGCCCAGCTCGTGCTCATGATAGTGCGCATCGGCCCCCGGCCGCGTCTTGTGCATGATCGAGTCCGTCATGGTGAGATTCTTGCGCGGCCCCTCGGGCATAAGTACGGTGTGCTGGTCCTCGACGACGTATCCGTCCGGCATCTTTACACTCACCGGAGACAGGAAGTTCGCCTCATCGTTTAGGTCTATTAGATACTTCACAACTATTCCCTCCAAATATATAAATTATTAACTCGCAAATTTATACGCGCGTTATTTTGTGTAATGCTCCGCGAAGAACAGGCAACACCCGGCCGTCCATCCCGACAGGAACATCGACTCCTCCCGGAAGAACATCGGCGTCTGATACTCCTGCGTACCGTCAAACGGGTTGTGTATGTGGTACAGGCCGAAATCAATCAGCGTGTCGAGATACTTTACCGCCACCCGCTTGGCAAGATCCACCCTGCCGCAATACTCAAGTCCGAGTGCGATAAGCGCCTGAACCGGCGTGCCAATACTGCCGCTGCACCAGCCGTGATGGAACCACTGACTGCTGAGCTTTTCGGACGCGAGCCCGTATTTCGTGTCGTATTCCCCGGAGTCGAATATCAACTCTACCGAACGGTCGATTACGTGCTGCGGCAGCCTTTTGCCGAGGACGAGCACGCAGTACAGCGGCAGGGAGGTGGGCTCCGACCGCTCCTTCGTTATGACGTTCACCGCCACCCAGCCGTCCTCCGTCCAGAACATGTCAACAATCTTCGCGACCGTGTCCTTCGACTTCTGCTCCCACGCCGCGTTTACCGCCTCGTCCTTTCCGAGTATCCGGCCGAGCTTCGCCAGCGCCTCCTCCTGAAGCACGAGGTACGCGTTCATATCCGGGCACGCGAGCGGGAACCCGAGTCTCTGGTAGGAGCCGTCCTCCCAGCCCGTCTCTCCGGCGTTTTGGTTCTCGAAAATGCCGTCGTGATCGACGTCGCGGAAATTGAGATAGAAATTCGTCCATTTCTCCAAACCGTCATAGAGGAATTCGAGCTCCTCTCTCGGTTTTTTCGATATGTCAAAATTCTCCATCTGCCACAGCAGACCAAGACCCTGAACGGGCGGCTTCATTGACGCAACGCCGGCGCCGGAAAATGCGAGAGAATCCGCAACGCGCCCGTGCTCGTCCTGCACGTCGAACGAGGACAGCAGCACCTCCCACGCGAAATCGGGGTTCTTCGCGAGGAAAAATGCGTGCATGCCCTGCTGCCACGAGAACGCGCCCTCAAAAATAAGCCTCATCATCTTTACCATCTGCCGCTTGTAGACCGTCTCGCCGTCGGGGATCACCGTCAGCCCCCATACCGTCCACGCCGCTTTTAGTCCGATGTCCTTATATTTTTCCGGCAATGACGGTACGAACTTCTCCGCAAATCCGTCAAAATCCGCCTTTACCCTCGCCACGCACTCGTCGTAGGACAGATAATCGTCGCGTTTTTTCGGGTCGATAAGCCACTCCTCGGCCACGAGCTCGACAACGCCGTCCTTATCCGGTGAAATTTCAAGCGAAAAGCCATTTTGCGTAAGCGTTCCCGCGATTGGCACAAATTGCAAAAATCCATTTCCAAAGCTCGCCTTGATCGTGCCGTCGTACAAATCTGCGATGCCGCCCATGCCGAACATCCCGGACTTTGGCGTGAACCTCACCGACAGATTATCGCGCCCGACGCACCGCAGATATTTGAAATCACCTATACAAAAACGCACAGACCCGTATTCACTCTCCAAAGCGAGCTCATACGGCGTGGTGCTTATTACGCAGTTGCACGGAATTCCGTTCCGCACAAGCTCAACTCTGACCTGCCTGAACGGGCTCTCGGCGTCCATTGTGCCGAGAAGCGCTCCCCCGCCTATGCGGGAGGTTGCAATGAAAAGCTGCGCCTTTCCGAACTGGTTACTTCCGCCGTTGGAGTTAGCGAGGCTTATGTAGGAGCCGCGCCTTGAAAAAGGCATTTCCAACGGATCTATAAAGGTCTTTCCGATTAACATTTTTTCGTGACCGTCCCTTCTTCAGCAAAATCAAAAAACACGTTCTTCCGCAAGCCGCCGAAAGGCAGAGGGCGAGGACCTCGTCACGCGCCCTCTGCCTTTGATTAGAATACAAACAGAGAATACACTTTTTGTTAATCCGGTTTTAGCGCGAGGGCTTCAGCGACGCGTCGCCATAAATCTCGTTAGCGACGTCAATATTGTATTGAACATACGTCTCCGGCGTGAGCATTGTCACAGGGATCGGATACAGCGAGTACTTCGTGCCGAATTTCGCCTGGCGCGCGTCCTCCCAGAGTGTCTCTTGGGTCGCCCTGCCGTCCATAAGGGCGACGATACCGGAGAGCGCGGGGGCCGTCAGGAGGTCGTCTGAGGCTCCGACGCAAGACACGAGGGAACCTACCGAGCCGGCATCCCACTCCGTCGTCACACCCTGGCTCTCGCAGCAGGTAATGATAACTCTGTCCTCAATTCCGAGCGTCTCGACGGCGCGTGCCGCCGGCGCCGGGTAGAGCATCATCGCGCAGTTGATGAACCAGTGTGTAATCTCGGGATGTCCGCTGACATAGCCGGTGATGATGTTGTACACGAGCTCCGCGTTAATCTGCTGTCCGGAGGTGTCGCCAACAAGCCAGAGATTGTTGGGGAACGCCGCCGTCCACGTGTCCTTCGCCGCCTGCTCGCGCGGGCGGAACACGTTAATCGTGGACATGTTCAGCATGATCATTCCAATCTCTTCCGTTTTCACGTCGTTGCCCCAGTAGGTTTTGTAGTTGTCGATGCACCACTGCGTCGATACCTGCCCGATCAAATATCCGTCGAGCACAACCGCCGGTCCGTAGAGCTCCTGCGTCTCGTCGTTCTGGAACGGCGTCATTACGTTCAGCCACTGGAAAGAGTCCTTCATCTCATCGCGCAGAACCTCCAGGGTGCGCTTCTGCGCCGCGTAGTCGTGCGTGAGAATCAGGCCGTCGCGGTCGCGGTACAGGTCGAAGCTGTTGATAAACTTCTCATTGTCTCCGTTCGCGTTGAAGAAGTCGAACTCGACGTTCATCTTCTCTTTGCCGAGGTACTGCAGGGCGCGATACTGCCAGTCAATTGCTTCGTTTGCATAGACTTGGTAGAATGTGACCTTATAAGGGTCTCTCGCAAAGTGGTCAACAGGATCGTCCCAATATCCGACATGCGAGGGGTTAGCGGGATTCGGAGTCGGGCCGCCGCCGGATGGCGCGTTTGTGTCTCCGCCACCGGATGGCGTCGAGGCGGGTGTCGGCGTCGTGGCGCCGCCCGTTGTGTTGCCGCCGCAAGCCAATAGGCCGGCGACAACCGCGAGCACCAGGGCAATCGCAAGTATCTTCTTCATTTTTGCTATTTCTCCTTTCGATTTTGCGTGTTTTGATGTGTGATTTTATACGCAAACACGGCAAGCCGCGTTTGTCGCCCTTTGATTGCGCCTACGACTTCTGTGAGTGCGGCGCAGCTTTCAGAGAGCGCAGACGCGCCCTCTCGCGCAGGAAGTCAACGATAAGCGCTATTACAAGCAGCACGCCGTTTGCGCAGACCATCCAGTACGCGTTTAGGTTGATGATATACAGCCCGCTCTTGAAGCAGGTGAGCATCAAAATACCGAGGAACAGCACTCCCATACCGCTCGAGCCGCCGCCGAGGAACGACACGCCGCCGATAATCGCGGCCACCATGCCGTCCATCTCAGCTCCCACGACGTTTCCGACCGTACCGTTGTGCATACGCGAGGCGAGGATAATACCTCCGATACACGCGATGACGCCGTTGTTGACGAAAAAGATCGTAGAAATTTTGTTGAAGTTGATTCCGGCGAGCCTTGCCGCGTTTCTGTTGCCGCCGCAAAGCAGCAGCTGTCTGCCGATCTTCGTGTTTGAAATCAGCCAGCCGTACACAAGCAGCAGCACCACCATTACGATAAACGGCAACGGGAAAATCCAAAGATTCGTCGCGCCTATCTTCCAGAAGGCCCTGTCCGTAATCATTATCGTCGAGTTTCCGGAGATAATGGCCCCGACTCCCTGCCACACGGAGGACATGGCCATCGTCGCGATAAACGGCATAAAGTTCATCACATTCGACAAAAACGCGTTGATGAGTCCGAAAACCGCGCCCATTAGCAAACAGAGCACTATCGCCAACGGGAACGCCATCCCCCTCGCGATGAGCATGGCGCACACAAGTCCGCCCATCATGCCCTCCGCACCGGAGGCGAGATCAATAGACCCGCTCATCATCAGGCACGCCATGCCGCACGTTATCGTACCCGTAAGGCTCATCGCATACATGATTCCGCGGATGTTGTCCCAGGACAGATACTCCTTCTTCAGTATACTGAAGAAAATCACCACCACCGCGATGACTATAACGAGCGTTACGCCCTTGCCCTTAGAGAATTTAATCAGAGTTTTCTTCATTCCTGTACTCCTTCACATTCAGTCAAGCATCGCGAGCGCGAGCACGTTTTCTTCCGTCGCCTCTGCACGTCTCACCTCGCCCGTTATGTGCCCGTTGTGCATTACGATGATGTTGTCCGCCACATTTATTACCTCGGTGAGCTCCGAGGAGATGAATATGACGCCGATGCCCTGCTTTGCGAAGTCGCAGCACATCTGATAGACCTCCGCCTTCGTACCCACGTCAATACCCTTTGTCGGTTCGTCGAGGATGAGTATTCTCGTGTCCATGAGATCCGAGGTCCACCTCCCGAGGATTACCTTCTGCTGGTTTCCGCCCGACAGCTCCGACACGATTTTGTCGAGCGACGGCGTCTTGATTGAATATTTTTCGACGGCCCTTTCTGCTAAATCCTCCGACTTCTTGCGGCTTATAAACAGACCGCTCATCAGCTTATCCAACACCGGCATGCTTATGTTGTCCGTGATGTCGCGCCACATGACGAGTCCCTGGTCTTTTCTGTCCTCGGGGCAAAGCGCTATTCCGCGGTCAATCGCGTCCTTTTCGGAGCTGAACTTGCATATCTCGCCGTCTATCTTTATCTCTCCGCTCAGTATTGGATCGGCGCCGAATATCGCTCTGACGACCTCGCTGCGTCCGGCTCCGATAAGTCCCGCGAACCCGACTATTTCCCCCTTGTGGAGCTTGAAGCTCACATCGTGGACCATGTCGTTGTTCAGATTGTTTACCTCAAGCAATACTTCGCCGATGTTTTCGTTCCGGCTCAGGTTCGAGTATGTATCGCCTATATCGCGCCCTACCATGGCCCTGATTAGATCCGACTCATTCGACTCGGCCGTGACCATCGTCTTTACCATGCGCCCGTCCTTCAGCACCACAATCTCGTCCGTAATCTGGAATATCTCCGCAAGGCGGTGCGACACATAGATGATTATCTTGCCCTCCTCTCGGAGCTGATTAATCAGCCGGAAGAGTATGGCGATTTCCGTGTCTGTAAGCGGCGCCGTCGGTTCGTCAAACGCGATGATTTTCGAGTCGCGCCTGTACGCCTTCATGATCTCCACCATCTGCTGATAGGCCACCGACAGTCTCCCCACGGGATCCTCGGGGTCAATCGGCAGACCGAACTTGTCGATAATCTCCTGCGTTGTTTGGAGCATCTTCTTCTTATCGAGCACCCCGAATCGCTTCGTAGGCAAATCGCCCGCGAATACGTTCTCTATGACGCTCATCGACGGGGCGAGCTGCCTCTCCTGGTATATGACGCTTATCCCCTTTGTGATGGCGTCATACGGGGAGGCGATGCGGTTTTCCTCGCCGTTTATGATAATCTTTCCCTCGTCCGGCTGCGTGTCTCCGCTGAGAATTTTCAGCAGCGTTGACTTACCCGCGCCATTTTCGCCCAAAAGCGCCACAACTCTGCCCTCCGAGGCGCGGAAGCTGATGTCTTTAAGCGCCTGTACACCGGGATAGGCCTTTCCGATACCGCTGAATTCTATATATTGAGCCATAGGTTTTCCTCCTATCCTTGTTGTTATTTCGCGGACGCGAGTCTCTTGTTGTTAAAGTAGTCAAACGTAAGCGCGATCAGCAGCAGGGCGCCGGACGCAACCGTCTGCCAGTACGGGCTGAGTCCGACAGTTGACAGCCCCGCGTTAAAGCCGTTGAGCAGAACAAGGCCGACAAAGGCTCCCCCCATTCCACCGGAGCCTCCGCCGAAGGACACGCCTCCGAGAATTGCGCCCGTCATACCGGCGAACATACCGTTTGCTATACCGTTTGCCGTGGCCGCCTTCAGGCGCGCCGCCTGGAGCATGCCGGCAAAAGAGCCGAGCACGGCGTTGTTTATAAACAGTATGTAGGATATTTTCTTCGGATTCAGTCCGGCGAGCTTTGCCGCCGTCGGGTTTCCTCCGACGAGATAGAGCATTTTCCCGAATTTCGATTTCACGAGTATGACTCCGTAAATCGCAAAGATAATAAACGTGAAAATAATGCTGACAGGAAGCACACCCTTGATTCGGTAAGTTCCGAACCATACTATCGGCGGGCTGTCAACGTCAATCGAGAAGCCCTCCAGGCGCACGAGCATAAGACCCTGCACTATGTACGACACCGCCATCGTCGCAACAAACGGCTGGAATTTGATTTCGTTTATGAGCACGGCGTTGAGCGTACCGACCGCCGCCGCTATAACGAACACTCCGAGTATGGCAATCGGCCACGGTAAATGCATCTGCAAAAATGTCCCGAGCATGGCGCCGGACAGCAGCGCCACCTGCGCCGTAGACAAATCAACGTTGCCCGCGATCATCAAAAACGCGGCTCCGCACGTGAGATACGCTGTGACGACCATCGAGTTCATGATATTCCTGATGTTATACCAGGAGAGGTACTGCCCCTTTGACACAACCGTGAAGATTGCCGCCAAAATTACGTATAGGACAAGCAGCACAATCATTTTTGATCTCGTAAACCTCGAAAACCATGTTGAACGTTCCATTAACATTCCTCCAAAATTTCTTCTATAGGTGAATATGCAGAAACGAATTTCGGAAGCTCCGCGAGCCGAAGAGTACGCCGTTTATACTCTGATAGCCCATCTCCTCCCATTTTCTCCGCCGTTAGACAATCTGCACAGGAATCCGCCCGATTTTTGTCTAATTGCACAAAACGCTAACTTTGCCGCGCGCAAATTATGTACATATTATTAACACAAGCGGCCCCGAAAAGCAAATACCAAAACTTGTATGTACTTATAGTTTGTATTCTATGCTAAAACAAAATCGTGAAAAAGCCCCCGGGAATCCGGGAGCTTTTCCACCAATTTTCAGTTAGTATCTCCCGATGTCGCGCGCGACAGTGTACGCCGTCGCAGTCGATTCCATGATGTTCTTCGGAGTCAGGCAGTCGCCCACCTGCCAGAACTGCGGCGCGCGGTCGTGGAACGCCGACGCCTCCTCGGCGCGCGCGGCCTGACCGACGGCGTAGATCACCGTGTCCGCCTCGTACCGCGCCTCGCCGTCCGGGCCCTCGCCCGTGACGCCCTTTTCGTCGATTTTCTTCGCCCGCGTGTTGAAGTGGAGCCCGATCCCGTACTTGTTTATCTCCACATTCAGCGCGATCGTGTGAAGCGCGTTGCCCCCGTCGCTTATCCCGGGCAGCATCTCGACTATCTCGACCTTTCGGCCGAGCATCGACAGGTAAATCCCCAGCTCCACGCCCACGAGCCCGGCCCCGAGAATCACGACCTTTTCCCCCGCGAGCTCCGGATTCAAAAAGACCTCCTCGGCCGCCACCACGTTTTTGCCCTCTATCCCCGGAATGTTCGGCTTTACCGCACGCGCGCCGAGCGCGGAGATGATAACGTCCGCGCCGAGCGCCTCGACGGCCTCCGGCGTCGCCGTAGTGCCGAGCCTCAGGTCAATCGCGGAGGCCTTTACCGCCCGCTCCTGAAAGTCCAGATACTCCTCAAGCTTCGCCTTGAACGGCACCTTCTCCTCGCACCGCAGCGTCCCGCCGAGCCGATCCTTCGCCTCGAACAGCGTCACCGCGTGGCCCTGCTCCGCGGCCGTCAGCGCCGCCTGCATCCCCGCGACGCCGCCGCCGATGACGACGACCTTTTTCTTCTGCACGGGCGGAAGCTCGTGCTTGTACTCGAGGTCGCGCCCGACCTTGGGGTTTATCGCGCAGTAGAACTGCCCCTCGGCGAGCAGCTTTGAGAAGCACGACAGGCACCTCATGCACTTTTTTATCTCGCCGTCGCGCCCCTCGCGCGCCTTGTTCGGCAGATCAGGCTCCGCGATTATCCCGCGCGCCACCTCCACGATGTCCGCGCGCCCGGAGGCGAGAATCTCCTCCATTAGCGCCGGATCCGCGAGCGCGCCTACCGTAGCGACCTTCGACTGCTTGATGTGCTTCTTGATCTCGGCGGCGTACTTCACGTTCACGCCGTCCTCGAGGAACATCGACGGGTGCGTCACCGTGAAAACCTCGCCGACCTCGTGACTTCCGGCGGAGACGTGGATGATGTCCACGTGCCCGTCGAGCTGCTTCGCTATCTCAATGCCGTAGTCGATGTCGTACCCGCCCGACCAGCACTCGCTCCCGCTTATGCGCATCTCGACGGGGAAGCCCGCGCCGCATTTTTTGTGTATCGCGTCCGCAATCGCGACGAGCAGGCGGCAGCGGTTCTCGATAGAGCCGCCCCACCGATCCGTGCGCGTGTTCAAGACCGGCGAGACGAATTGTGAGAGCAGCCACCCGTGCCCGCCGTGCACCGTCACCATTCCGTACCCGCACCGCTTCGCGAGCACGGCCGCGTCCGCGAACTTGTCAATCGTGTACGCGATCATCTCCTCGTCCATCGGGATCACGCGCCGCACCTCCGTGCCGCCCCACATCTCGTTGATGATCTCCGCCTCCACAGGCCCGTACACCGGGAAATCCTTTGCGGAGACGGCCTTGTTAGAGTACATTCCCGCGTGCTGAAGCTCGACGGAGGCCACCGCCCCGTGCCGCCGGACAGCGTCCGCGAGCCTCGCGAGGCTGTTGACCGCCGTCGGGTCGTCAAGCCCGATGTGGCGGCTCGGGTTTCCCGTCTGCCGCCCGTATTTTCCGTCCACGACGCACTCGCCGACGGTCACGGCGGCCGCGCCGCCTATCGCCTTGCGCTCATAGTACGCCATCGCCTCCGGCGTCAGGTGTCCCTCCGCCGTCAGATCCTGATATCCCGTCGGCGAGGTGAAAAGCCTGTTGCGGAAAAGCGCGTTTCCGACCCTTATCGGCTCAAAAAGCAGCGGATATTTCAATACACTCATTTTTCTCTCCCCGCCCTATTTCCCGAACGACTTTATGTAACAGCCGCACTGCGCCTTCAGCTCCGCAATAACCGCCGCGTCCTTGAATTTCTCCGGCTCGTGCAGCTTCAGCGAGTTGTACTCGTACAGAAAATCGTCCCAGCACGTCAGTCCGCCGATATCGTACAGCGCCGCGCCCTTCGGAACCTTCATGCTGCGCGGCAGGAACTTCGGGATGTCCACAAGGCACTCCGGCCGCGCGATAACCGTCTCCTCGGCGATCTTGAACTCAATCTCGCCCTCCGTCACGTAGAACAGATCGCGCGCCAGCGGCAGCTCGACCCACTCCGCGTGGAAGCCCGGCGCGAACTCCGCGCGCCATATCTCCTTTTGTCCGCCGTTCTCCCAGCGCCCCGTTATCTGCTTCAGCGTCACGCCGTCCAGCTCGTACTGGATAATCGGCTTGTCGGGGTATCTCACCGCCGCGACCTCGCTGGCGGGAACCTCGACGTACTCGCCCTGTCCGCGCATGAAGAAGTCGTGCTTCGGCATTCCGGAGCCGGGCGCCATCATTTTCGCCCGCGACCCGGGGTAGTGTTCCTCGAGCAGCGCGGCCTCCACCGCGTTGTCGAACTGGTCGAGATCGCTGAAAATCCCCCTGTACTTCACGTCCTCGTGGAACACCATGCCGTGTATCTCATACGGCTGCAAATGCAGAATACTCCCCGCCTCAAGGCGCGTCTTTTTCCCGTGCATGTACAGATCCATCGACCCGCTGTCAACGAAAAACGTCTCAAAGCCGAGGTGGTGCTCGTGAACCATCTTCCCGACCTCGGGCGCTTTGTGCATGAACGTGTCCGTGAAGCAGAAGAGCTTGTGCTCCCCCTCGGGCAGCAGCACGAGGCGCCCGTCCTCGGCGACCGTGCCGTCCGGCGTCTTCATCTGGGAGGTGTACTTGTAGCTCGACGGGTCGTTCAGGTCATACAAATATCTATAGCTCATGTCATACTCTCCGTATCTATTATTTTAATTAAAATATTTCTTGATGTCGAAGCCCGCGAGCGGCCTCGCGTATGCGCCCATCGGCGTCAAATGCACATCTCCGGGCTGATCTCCCTCTCCGCCGACGCCGAAGAAGAAGCCGCCGTCGTGCATTATCCTCGGGTTGACGATAAACGTCCCCTGGTTGCCGTTGCACGCGTCCTCCGTCCAGCTCATCAGGTACGCGTCGTCGCGCAGCTTGACGTAGAAGCACTGTGAGCTCCACATCCACCCGCCCGTGTTGTTCGGGAGCATGATCGTCCACGAGTACGACTCCGGTGAGGAGTACACGTGAATCGACTTCATGAAATCCCCGTACGTCCACGAGTACGCCTGGCCGACGAGCTCCGTCGTGAAGCCGTGGCGCTTGACCTCCGGCGGAGTGGGGCCGCCCTCAAGCAGCAGCACGCCGAAGCGCGCCTTGTGCCCGACCTCCCACGCCTTGCGCCCGTTGCCGAGCTGCGCGTCCACGCACGTGGTCAGCGCGTTTGAGAAGTCGATCGCGTGCGTCAGATTGCGCAGCGGGTCCGTCCCCGTGCATATGTGGCTGAATATCACTATGTCCTTCGCCGCCTCATAGCCCTCGTAGCGCTCGGCCTTCCACTCGCCGCCGTCTATGCGGTATTTAAGGTTCGACTTGTCGGCGATCTGGTACTCCACCGCCGGCCCGTCGTCATAGCGCAGCGTGAACGTCTTGCCGACCATGTACTCCGTCGCCTCCATCGTGTTGAAGCTCGACATTATGGACTGCCCCTCGAACGGCTTGCAGTTGACCTTTATCAGCTCGTCAATCTCCGCCTTGTTGTAGTCCTTGTGCATGAATCTCGGGCGATAGCTCGGACGTGAGCCCTTGTTCTCCGGCGAAATCTCGCTCTTGTGCGGCTCCTCGAACACTATCTCCGTGCCGTAATCGCCGAGCGGCTCAAGCTGCGTGGAGCGCCCCGTGACCTCGCCCTTCCCGCAGTATACGCGGTAGTCGAGATTGTCCTCAAGGTCAAAGCCGAGGTGCATACCGATGTGCCGCACCGTGAACAGGTCTATGACCTCGAGCGTCAGCGACCCCGAGTACTCCTGCTCGGCGCGCGAGTAGATGTAATAGCTGTCCGTTATCTTGATGTAGTCCGACGGGGCCGTGATCGTTATCCCGCCGCGCGGATTCGACAGCTCCACGTATGACGACCACACGACGGACGGGAAGAAATACAGTATCTCCGTGCCGTCGTCGTCCGTCCAGTGCGTGCCGAGCCCCTCAATCCTGTTCGTAAGTCCGTGCCTCGCCTCCGGCGCGCCCGCGCCCGTATCGACGTAGCCGAACTTGAACTCGCGCCACACCTCGCGCTTGTCGGGCTCAAAGCCCGCAAACCACAGCTCAAAGCTCGTCGCGAG
>JAISKU010000047.1 GCA_031261245.1 Oscillospiraceae bacterium
GGCGAGGGGAACGTCGTGTTCTCCTACGAGGAGAGCTACGGCTACATGGCGGGCGACTATGTGCGCGACAAGGACGCCGTGACGGCCGCCGTGCTCATAACCGCGATGACGGCGCACTATCTCGCGCGCGGGAGGACGCTGCTGCACGTGCTCGAGGAGCTCTACGCGAAGCTCGGCCACTACGGCGAGGAGACGGTGAGCCTCATAATGCCCGGGATTGACGGGCTGCGCGACATGCGGGCGCTTATGGCGGCGCTGCGGGACACTCCGCCCGGTGAGATTGCGGGGACGGCCGTCGTGTCGCGCCGCGACTATCTGCCGGGGATTGAGTACGGCGCGGACGGCGAGCGGGAGCTGCGTCTGCGCGGCTCCGACGTACTGTGTTTTCACCTCGACGACGGCACGGAGATATTCATCCGCCCGTCGGGGACGGAGCCGAAGATAAAGATTTACGTGCTGGCTAAGGGCGCGGACGCGGCGGAGTGCTCCGAAAAGACGCGAAAATACGCGGCGTGGGCGGCCGCGCTATCGGAGCCGAAGCCCGGATAATTCGCTCCGGGCCCGGCCCCTATATAAAAGACGTCGGCACCGGTCGCCTAAATAATACTATGCAAGTGAGGTTGTACATGATAAAAATTGCCCCCTCCCTCCTGTCCGCCGATTTCACGCGGCTCGGAGAAGAAATCGTGAGCGTCGGCGCCGCCGACTACCTGCATTTTGACGTGATGGACGGCGTTTTCGTGCCGAACATCTCAATCGGTCTGCCCGTGCTCGAATCCGTGCGGCGCGTGACGGACAAGCCCATCGACGTGCACCTGATGATAACGGAGCCGTCGCGCTACGCCGCGAAATTCGCGCAGACAGGCGCGGACATCGTGTCGTTTCACGTCGAGGCGGACTCGCCGGAGAACATCGCGCAGGCGATTGCGGGCGTGCACTCCGCCGGGAAGCGCGTCGGGCTCGCGCTGAAGCCCGCGACGCCGGCGGAGGCGATTCTGCCGTACATAAGTCTTTTGGATATAATCGTCGTGATGGCGGTGGAGCCCGGCTTCGGCGGGCAGAAATTCATGACGGAGCAGCTGCCGAAGCTGCGGGCGATACACGATATGATTGAGGCGCGCAACCCCGTGTGCGAGCTCGAGGTGGACGGCGGCGTCAACCCCGAGACTGCGAGGCTGTGCGTCCAAAACGGCGCGAACGTGCTCGTGGCGGGCAACGACATCTTCGGCTCCGCCGACCGCGCGGCGCGCATTAAAGAGCTGCGGGGGTAATGTAGGGGGCGGCGTCCTCGACGCCCCGAAAGGTGTATTTATATGAGTTTGTTTCCACCGTCACTGGAAAACCTGATAGACAGGCTCGCCTCGCTGCCGGGCGTGGGCGTGAAGTCCGCGCAGCGGCTGGCCTTTCACGTTCTCGCGCTGCCCGAGGGCGAGGCGGAGGCGTTCGCCGAGGCGATACTGGAGGCGCGGAGAAGCGTGCACCGCTGCGCCGTGTGCCAGAATCTCACGGACGAGGACGTGTGTACCGTCTGCGAAAATCCGCGCCGTGACCACAAGACGGTCTGCGTCGTGTCGGATCCCAAGGGCGTGCTCGCGATCGAGCGCGCGCGCGAGTACAACGGCGTTTTTCACGTCCTGCACGGCGTTATCTCGCCCATGAACCGCGTCGGGCCCGACGATTTGAGGATTCGCGAGCTTGTGGAGCGCGTCGCCGAGGGCGGGATTGAGGAGGTCATCATGGCGACGAACCCGGACACCGAGGGCGAGACGACGGCGCGGTACATCTCGCGGCTCATCTCCCCGTTCGGCGTGAAAATTACGCGCCTCGCGTACGGGATTCCCGTCGGGTCGAGCCTCGAGTTCGCGGACGACGCGACGCTGTCGCGGGCGCTGGAGGGAAGATTGGAGTATTAGGGGACTCCCGATAATCGAAAGGAGCAACGATTATGTCTGACATTCGCGATATCTCCCTCGCGCCGTCGGGGGAGCGGAAAATTCAGTGGGTGGCGCGCAACATGCCGCTGCTGAACCAGATCGGCGACGAATTTGAGAAAACGCGGCCGTTTGAGGGCGTGAAAATCGCGCTGTCGGTGCACCTCGAGGCGAAAACCGCGTACCTGTGCCGCACGCTCGCGCGAGGCGGCGCGGAGATGCACGTCACGGGCTGCAATCAGCTCTCCACGCAGGACGATGTGGCCGCCGCGCTCGCCGCGGGGGGAATGGATGTCCACGCGTACCACGCCGCGACGGGCGAGGAGTACGTAAAACACCTCACGGCGGTGCTCGAGGCCGCGCCGAACATCGTCGTGGACGACGGCGGCGACCTCGTGAATCTGCTGCACACGAAGCTGACGCACCTGATCCCGAACGTGTACGGCGGGTGCGAGGAGACGACGACGGGCGTGATTCGCCTGCGCGCGATGAGCGCCGACGGGACGCTGAAATTCCCCGTCATCGCCGTCAACGACGCGAAATGCAAGCACCTGTTCGACAACCGCTACGGCACCGGGCAGTCCGTCTGGGACGGGATTAACCGCACGACGAACCTGATTGTTGCGGGGAAAAACGTCGTCGTGGCGGGGTACGGCTGGTGCGGCAAGGGGATTTCCATGCGGGCGAAGGGCTTCGGCGCGCGCGTGATCGTCACGGAGATTGACCCGGTAAAGGCGCTCGAGGCGATGATGGACGGCTTCGACGTGCTGACGATGGAGGAGGCCGCAAAGGTCGGCGACGTGTTCGTGACGGCGACGGGCTGCCGCGACGTGATCGACTCGCGGCACTTCGGGTTGCTCAAAGACGGCGCGATACTCTGCAACGCCGGACACTTCAACGTCGAGGTCGCGATGGACGAATTAGAGGGTTACGCAGTGTCAAAGTACGAGGCTCGGCAGAATATTATCGGTTATATCCTGAATAACGTACGCACAATCTTCGTTATTGCCGAGGGTAGGCTTGTGAACTTAGCGTCCGGCGACGGGCACCCGGCGGAGATAATGGACATGTCGTTCGCGATTCAGGCGCTGTCGGCGCAGTACGTGCTGCAAAATCGCGGCAAGCTCGCGCCCGACGTCATCAACGTCCCCGAGGCGATTGACGGCGAGGTGGCGCGGCGCAAGCTCGCGGCGAGCGGCCTGCGAATCGACGCGCTGACGCCGGAGCAGACGAAGTATTTGAGCAGTTGGGCTGTATGAAAAAAATTGCGGTTGCGGTTGCGCTGTTCCTGCTCGGCTCCTGCGCCGCCGCAACTTCAGCGCCGGAACCTGCGGCTACGGACGACGCGCTGCGAGCGTACTATGAGTTTTTGATTGGTGAGCGCGAGGCAACGCCGGTGCACGATTACTATGAACGCTACACTCTCGCCGACGACGTTGATTATCCTTGGATCAGCCTCGACAGTGCGCATTTAGCACTTATCGACATCAACGGCGACGATTTGCCGGAACTGTGCCTGCAAACGGGAAGTGTGAATCCGCGCTTCCATTACAAGGACGGCGAATTATACGAAGTCATTCCCGGTTATATTTATGACACGGTGCTCGACAACGGTGTGCTTTATTCTCATCGTTACGGCCGCGTCGACGGCCACTCTTATACTGTATTCGGATTGGATTTTTCTCCGATATCAGATGTTTCTTGCGATCGCGTATACAAAGACGATATTAACAGCGAATTTGTTAAGTTCTACTTTGCTGACGGCATAGATTACACAGTCGAGAAAGGTTCGGTCACAAAAAGCGAGTGGGAAATCCTCACCGCGCCGTATTTTGCGGAAGTCGAGGCGAGCGGCGGACAAGATTTTTGGTACTACAACTGGATAACCTCCGACGAGTGGATAATCGAGTACGAAAAGGAGCACGGAATATCGTGAAAAAAATCACTCTCGTGTTCGGGACGCGGCCCGAGGCGATAAAGATGTGCCCGCTCGTGCTCGAGCTGCGCGCGCGCCCGGGCGAGTTCGACGTGTCAGTCGTCGTCACGGGACAGCACCGCGAGATGCTCGACGACGTGCTCGCGGCGTTCGGCGTTGTCCCCGACGTTGACCTCGACATAATGAGCGAGCGGCAGACGCTTTTCGACGTGACGCGGCGCGTCCTCGACGGGATGCGCGACGTGCTGACGGCGCGGCGGCCGGACGTGCTGCTCGTCCACGGCGACACGACGACGGCGTTCGCGTCCGCGCTCGCGGCGTTCTACCTCGAGATTCCCGTCGGGCACGTCGAGGCGGGGCTGCGCACGTATGACATTCGTGCGCCGTACCCCGAGGAGTTCAACCGCGTCGCTATCGACGGCGTGACGGAATTTCTGTTCGCCCCGACGGAGGCGACGCGCGATAATCTGCTGCGCGAGGGGAAATCGGCGGCGCGGATTTTCGTCACGGGCAACACGGAGATCGACGCGCTGCGCTACACCGTGCGGGAGGACTACTCGCACGCGCAGCTCGACTGGGCTGCTGATTCGCGGCTCGTCGTGATGACGGCGCACAGGCGCGAGAGTCTCGGCGACACGATGCGCGGGATTTTCCGCGCGATTTTGCGCGTCGCGGACGAGCATCCCGATATAAAGCTGATATATCCCGTGCACCTGAACCCCGCGGTGCGCGACGCGTCGGAGCTGCTGCAAAATCACCCGCGGATACGGCTGATTGAGCCGCTCGGCGTCTTGGATTTCCACAACTTTTTGGCAAAAGCGCACCTCGTTTTGACGGATTCCGGCGGGATTCAGGAGTCCGCGCCCGCGCTCGGCAAGCCCGTACTCGTGCTGCGCGACACGACGGAGCGGCCGGAGGGCATCGCGGCGGGGACGCTGCGGCTCGCGGGAACCTCCGAGGAGGGCGTGTACCGCGAGTTCACGCGGCTGCTCGACGACAGCGCTCTGTACGGCGCGATGGCGCGCGCGGAAAATCCGTACGGCGACGGGTTCGCGGCGAAAAAAATAGCGGATATTCTGGCATAAAAACGCCCTCCGGGAGGCATACTGACGACACAGTATGATGACCGGAGGACTTTTTTGTGAAAAAGAAACCGAACAACGTAAAGGTCGGCCCCGACGGGAGCGGGTATATCGAGCCGCTGAATATCGTCTCGGCGGGCGAGATGACCGGCCTCGTGCCGACGCCGATAATCACGCCGGCGGAGGCGCAGGCGTACACCGTCATCGGCGGAGTGCCGATATCGAGGCCGAAATCGGAGCTTTTGGAGATGCTTGAGATGTCGGAGCACTCGGCGCAATAGGAAAATCCCCCGCCGCACGCGTCCGTAGGGGACGCCGTCCTCGGCGTCCCGTTTCCCGTCCGTAGGGGACGACGTCCTCGGCGTCCCGTTCCCCCCAATCGCCCCCGCGCGGCGGGGGAGACGTCGCCGCAGGCGACAGAGGGGGCATTCCGACAGAGGGGGCATCTTTCCGACAGAGGGGGCATCCTTCCCCCGCGTTCTCTCGTCCCATTCCTTGCGAATCATTTTTCGGCCTTGTCCTGCCTGCCGGCGGCGTTACTTTTCGAGCCGCCGAAAAGTAACCAAAAGTCGGCTCAGGGGCTGCCGCCTCTTGAAAAACCCCGCCCCTCAAATACCGCGTGTCTCTGCGGCTATCGCCAATCATTGTGTCGCCAAAACCGAAACGCTCTGTTGCACTTCTCGGCTACCGCCGTCCCACTGCGGCGCGGCTACTTTTTCACCGCCGCTTGCAGCACCTTGTTCGCCACGCCGCCGGCGGCGAGTCGCCCGCTGCCGCCGTTCTCGACGACGACCGCGAACGCGAGCGGGCGCGCTCCGTTCTCGATGAACCCCACGAACCATGCGTGCGGCTCGCGTGAGCTCCCGACCTCGGCGGTGCCCGATTTCGCGAACAGCTCAAGCCCGGGGAAGCTGTCCGCGCCGTAGTACGACGTGACGTTGTAGCCCATCATCTCACGCAGCGCGTCCGCAGTTTCGGCGGCCATGACGCGCTGCGTTTTTGCGTTACCGAACAGCCCGGATTTCGCCGTGGCCGTGAGCTCCGGCGCGACGCCGCCGTTAGCGATCGCGGCGCACAGCCGCGCCATCGCAATCGGTGACGCGAGGTCGTTGTACTGACCCGCGCCCGACCACGCGAGGTCGATGGAGCCGTCAGCGCCGACCTCGAATTTCCCCGCCGCCGTGAGGACATTGCCTATCGGCAGGCGCTGCGTTAAGCCGTAGTCCGCCGCGTATTTCGCGAGCGTGTCGCCGCCGAGCTCGAGCGCGAGCTGCGCGAACGCGACGTTGCACGAGTGCGCGAGCGCGTCCTCAAAGCCGATGTCGCCGTGCTTCGACGGGCACGTCACCGCGTCCGCGCCGACCGCGAGCTTGCCGTCGCAGTGAAACACGCGCTCCTCGATGTCGGGGATATTCTCGAGCGCCGCGGCCGCCGTCACGAGCTTGAACACCGAGCCGGGCGTGAACGCCGAGGAGAGCGCGCGGTTGAGGTA
>JAISKU010000121.1 GCA_031261245.1 Oscillospiraceae bacterium
TCAACGCACGCGGAGAGCGCGAGAACCGCGAGCGCGGCGAGAAGTACCGCGAGCTTCCGGGCGCGCATTTTTAGAACAACCCGCTGATTTTGCCGTCGGCGTCCACGTCGATGCGCTCCGCCGCCGGGGATTTCGGCAGGCCGGGCATCGTCATCACGTCGCCGGTGAGAGCGACGATGAAGCCGGCCCCGGCGCTGATTTTCAGGTTGCGGACGGTGATTTTGAAGTCCTGCGGCGCGCCGAGCTTCGTCGCGTCGTCCGTGAAGCTGTACTGCGTCTTTGCCATGCAGATCGGCGCGTTCGCGAAGCCGAGGTCGGTGAGCTCTTTTATCTGCTTGACGGCGTTGCCGACGAGCTCGACGGACTCCGCGTGGTAGATTTTCTTCGCGATTGCCTCGAGCTTCTCGAGAATCGTCGTGTTCAGGTCGTAGCTGAACTGGAAGTCCTTTGCCGCGCCCGACTCGGCGAGGCGCACGACCTCATTTGCGAGCGCGACGCCGCCGTCGCCGCCCTTACCCCACACCTCGGACAGCGCGACGTTGACGCCGAGCTCCTTGCAGCGCTTCTCAACGAGGGCGAGCTCCGCCGCCGTGTCCGTCGGGAACGCGTTGATAGCGACAACTGCGGGCAGCTTGTACACTTTTGTGATGTTCTCCACGTGCTGGAGCAGGTTCGGCAGGCCTTTTTCGAGGGCGTCGAGGTTCTCCCCGTTGCCGAGTTCGGCTTTCGGCACGCCGCCGTGCATTTTCAGCGCGCGGACAGTCGCGACGATGACGACCGCGTCGGGCTTGAGGCCCGCCATGCGGCACTTGATGTCGAGGAATTTCTCCGCGCCGAGGTCGGCGCCGAAGCCGGCCTCCGTGACGGTGTACTCCCCGAGCTTGAGGGCGATGCGCGTCGCGGTGACGGAGTTGCAGCCGTGGGCGATGTTCGCGAACGGGCCGCCGTGGACGAACGCGGGCGTGTTCTCAAGCGTCTGCACGAGGTTCGGCTTGAGCGCGTCCTTGAGCAGCGCGGCCATCGCGCCCTGCGCCTTGAGGTCGCCGCAGGTGACGGGCTTCTGCTGCTTGTTCGCGTCGTCGTACGTGTAGCCGACGATGATTTTCGCGAGGCGCTCCTTCAAATCGGTGATGTCTTTTGAGAGGCAGAGAACGGCCATGATCTCCGACGCGACGGTGATGTCGAACCCGTCCTCACGCGGCGAGCCGTTCGCCTTGCCGCCGAGACCGTCCGTGATGTTGCGCAGCTGGCGGTCGTTCATGTCCACCGCGCGGCGCCACGTGATCTTGCGCGGGTCGATGTTCAGGGCGTTGCCCTGCCAGATGTGGTTGTCGAGCATCGCCGCGAGCAGGTTGTTCGCCGCGCCGATGGCGTGGAAATCGCCCGTGAAGTGGAGGTTGATGTCCTCCATCGGGACGACCTGAGCGTAGCCGCCGCCGGCCGCGCCGCCCTTGACGCCGAACACGGGGCCGAGGGACGGCTCGCGCAGCGCGATGATGGACTTTTTGCCGATTTTGCGCAGTCCGTCGCCGAGGCCGACCGTCGTCGTCGTCTTGCCCTCGCCCGCGGGCGTGGGGGTGATCGCGGTGACGAGAATGAGCTTGCCGTCGGGCTTGCTCTCAAAGTTTTTCAGGATATTGTAATCGACCTTTGCCTTGTAGTTGCCGTATTGCTCCAGATACTTGTCGTCGATACCCGCGATTTTCGCGATCTCGCCGATTTTCTTCATGTTGCCGGCCTGCTCCTGCGCGATTTGGATATCGGATTTGATTTCCGCCATTTGATGTGACGCCTCCTGTATGTTTTTTGATGTGGGGGCGACCATTGGCCGTCCGCGGACGCGCAATGCGCGCCCCTACTAATATTGTTTGCCCCCTCTGTCGCCGTTGGCGACGTCTCCCCCGTCGAACGGGGGCGATTTTTGCTTGACCTCCCCTGCTCTGCGGGGGAGGTGGCGCGGCGAAGCCGTGCCGGTGGGGGCGATTACGACGCGTGCGTTAGTCTAATATGTCCTTGATGCCGGACTCTTTTACGATGCGGGCGACGTCGTCGTACTGGTTGAGCGCGTAGAGGTGGATGCCGTCGATGCCGGCGACGCGGTACTCGTCGATGAGGCCGATGGTGTACTCAATGCCGGCCTCCTTGAACGAGGCTTTCTTCGCGTTGGCGGACTCCTCCGCCTCGGTCGGCGCGAACGGGCTGTCGAAAATCCAGTTCTTCGAGATGATCTCCGCGAGCTTGCGCGGGATGACGCAGCCGTTGCGGGAGAGCGCCATGTTGATAGTCGCCTTGGAGTCGAGCACGGGCATTATGCCCACGTCGATGGGGATTGTGATACCGGCGGCGGCGATCGCGTCGCGCCAGTAGCGGAATTGATCCATGTCCCAGCAGAGCTGCGTCATGATGTAGTCCGCGCCCTCATCCTGCTTCTGCTTGAGGAACGAGATGTCCGCCTCAAGGCTGCGGCAGGCGATGTGGCCCTCCGGCGAGCCGGCGACGGCGATCGTGAATTTCTCACCGAACTCCCGGCGGATGAATTTTACGAGCTCTGTCGCGTAGTGCAGGTCGCCGCCCGTGCCGCTCCACCCGAACGGGAGGTCGCCGCGTAGCGCGAGAACGTGGTTGATGCCGTGGTCGAGGTACGTCTGGAGCTGCTCCTTTATGCCGTCCTTCGTGTTGCCGATACAGGTGAAGTGCGTGATGGGGATCGCGACGCCGCCGGCCTTGACGGAGTCGAGCACCTCAAGGTTCTTGCCGACGTTGCCGCCGCCCGCGCCGTACGTGCAGGAGATGTAGTCGGGCTTGAGGCCGTTGAGTTTGTCGAGAACACCGCCCTTGCCGACAAGCTTCTCCATGCCCGCGTCGGTTTTCGGCGGGAACACCTCAAAAGAGAACGCCATGCGCTTTTTCATGATATCCGAGACTTTGATACCCATTGTTTGGAAACCCCTTTCAAATAATTGTATACTCATAATAATGTAACGCGTCCTCGCAGGGCGCAGGTGGATATTATACTAATCTATAGTAAACCGAAAAAGATTGCAAATGTCAAACGAATTTTGGATTTTTATCCGAAAGAACAAAAACGGAGAAAGAAATTACAACATACAAAATTCTTGCGCAAATATACAAAACATGCTATCATGTCCGTGAATGGTTTCAAATTACGGCGGGCAGGTGACGCGACGTGTCAAAAATCAAATATTTTCTGGCGGTGCTCGCGCTTCTGCTGCTGTCCGGGTGCTTCAAGACGTCGGCGGACGAGCTGTACTACCTGCCGCGCGCGTCCGAGGAGTATTTCAAGCTTCAGACGCGGATTGACGAGACGCTCGCCTCCGGCGCGGAGTACTCGCCGCCGACGGGCGGGGAGAACAGGCAGTCCGTGCAGCTCGCCGACATTGACGGCGACGGCGTAAAGGAGGCCGTCGCGTTCTTCGTGTTCCAGAGCGAGGACAACCCGCTCAGAATCCACATTTTCCGCTCCGACGGGGACGACTACGTCCTCGCGGACGTGATTGAGGGCGTGGGCGCGGGAATTGAGAGCATACGCTACATCGACATGGACGGCGACGGCGTTCTGGAGCTGCTTGTCGGGTGGCAGATGGGCGTCGCGCTCAAGCACATGTCGCTGTACTCCGAGCGGGGGTTCCAGCACATCAAGATAGCCGACGCGGAGTACACGTCGCTGGCAATCGCGCAGCTCGCCGAGAGCAACAGGCCGAACATAATCGTGGCGCGGCCGCGCGCCGCCGACGCGCCGAGCGCCGTCGAGGCGTTCGCGCTGATGGACGACGGCGAGGTCGTGAGCGCCGAGACGTATCTGTCCGACGGGATAGAGTCAATAGTGCGCATAACGCCGGGCAGACTGTCAGACGGCGGATACGCGCTGTTTATCGAGGGGCGGCTTACCGAGGGCGGGCTTATCACCGACGTGGTGTGTCTGTCGGGCAGCGCGCTTTTGAATATTACGCACTCCCCCGCGGAGGCGCCCGTGGCGCGGGCCGTCTCCGTCTACTCCTCGGACATCAACCGCGACGGCGTGACGGAGACGCCGATTCTCGTCCCGCTTTTGCAGCAGTCGGAGACGACGTACTACGCGATAGACTGGTACGCCTACACGAGCGGCGGGGAGCGCGACCTCGTCCTGTCCACGTACCACAACTACTCCGACTGGTGGTACCTCGTGCTGTCCGACGAGTGGCGCGGGAAGCTCACGGTGCGGCGGGAGGACACGGTGAACGGTGAGCGCACCCTCGTCTTTTCCTTTGCGGACGGGGACGAGTTCTACACGGAGATACACGATTTTCTGAAGATATACACGCTCTCCGGCGACAACAGGGAGGAGCGCGCGCGGCTTCCGGGGCGGTTCCGGCTGCTTGAGGAGGGCGATAAGATATTTGCGGCAGAGCTGTACGACCCCGGGCCGGGACAGCCGGCGGCGCCGGGCGAAACCGAGATACGCGACAGCTTCAAACGGCTGTATTCCGACTGGCTCGCGGGCGGGTAATGTTAAAACGCGCGGGAATACCAATTCGTAAAAACGGATCAATTCGTAAAAACGGGTCGATGTGGACATCGACCCCTACAGGGGGGCGCTAAATAAAATGGCAAAGAAGGTCTTGGTGCTTGAGGACGAGACGAGCATACGCGGCTTCGTCGTGATAAATCTGCGGCGGGCGGGGTACGAGCCGATTGAGGCGGGCACGGGCGCGGAGGCGTTCGAGCAGCTTAGGCTAAACCCCGACATACAGGTGGCGCTTCTGGATATCATGCTGCCCGATACGGACGGCTTTGAGGTCTGCCGCAAGCTGCGCGCCTCCGACCCGCACATCGGGATAATCATGCTCTCCGCGCGCACGCAGGAGATGGACAAGGTGACGGGGCTTATGACGGGCGCGGACGACTACGTGACCAAGCCGTTCTCCCCCGCGGAGCTGACGGCGCGCATCGACGCGCTTTTCCGCAGGGCGGGAAACGGCGCGGCGTCGGAGCCGGGCGAGCTGATTCAGGGGCCGTTCCGCCTGAACACGCGCAACCGCACCTTGGAGAAAAACGGGCAGCGCATAAAGCTGACACAGGTTGAATACTCGATTATAAAGATGTTTATGGACAATCCGGGCAAGGCGCTCTCCCGCGAGGACATACTCGGCACCGTCTGGGGGCGCGACTACTTCGGCGAGGTGAAGATAGCTGACGTGAACATACGGCGGCTTAGGATAAAGATTGAGGACGACCCCACGAACCCGACGTATATCACGACGGTGTGGGGGTACGGCTACAAGTGGGGACTGTGAGGTCATTTAGAGGTTGAAAAAGCACACGGCGGGCGGAAAAGTGAATCCGGAGCTCTCACGCGGGCTGCGGCGCAGGTGGGTGCGCGGCAGCGTGCTCATCGTCGCGGCGGCGATTGCCGTCGTCATTTTCGCGTTCGCGGTGTTTTTCTACAGCTACTACTACTCGACCGTGCGCACGGGGCTTGAGGCGAAGGCAAAGACGGCGACGGACTTCTTCTCCAACTACGTCGCGAAAAGCTCCTCCGAATACTACGACAGCGCGTACCGCTACACGGAGACGTTCAACGACGCAGACAAGCTCGAATTGCAGTTCATGGACACGGACAGCAGGCTCATGATCTCCTCGCTCGGCATTACGGCGGGGACGCAGGCGCTCTCCACCGACGTGCGGCAGGCGGTGGACACGGGCAGAATCGCGGTTTGGATAGGGCGGCGCGCCCTGACGAACGAGCGCGTGATGGCCGTCTCCGCGCCGATGGTGTACTCCGACGGGCAGGTTATCGGCGTGATGCGGTACCTGACGAGTCTGCGCGTGGTGGATCGGCAGGTGGCGATGAGTATCCTGACGGTGACGGGGATCGGGGCGATAATCATGCTGCTTGTCGTGTCGATAAACCTGCTTTTCATACGCTCCGTCATCGCGCCGGTGGGCGAGATAACGCAGATGTCGCGCAGGATTGCCGACGGGAGCTACGGGATACAGATAGACAGCCGGTACCAGGACGAGATGGGCGAGATGGTGGACGCGATAAACGAGATGTCGCTGCGCATCGCGCACGCGGAGAAGATGAAAACGGAGTTCATATCGTCGATTTCGCACGAGCTGCGCACGCCGCTTACCGCGATTACGGGGTGGGGCGAGACGCTTATATACAACGAAAAGCTCGACGCGGACACGGCGGGCGGAATTTCGATAATCCTCAAGGAGGCGCGGCGGCTTACGAAGATGGTCGAGGATCTGCTGGAGTTCACGCGCATGGAGGACGGGCGGTTTACGCTGAATATCGAGCCGCTTGACCTCTCCGCCGAGCTTGAGGACGCGATTTTCACGTACCGCGAGCTTTTTCACCAGGACGCGCTGGAGCTCTTCTACAGGCCGTGCCCGGAGGAGCTTCCGATGATTCCGGGCGACCCGAACCGGCTGAAGCAGGTGTTTTTGAACATCTTCGACAACGCGGCGAAGTACGGGCGAGAGGGGAAGCGGATAGATATCTCCGTCGAGACGCGCGGGGATTTCATCGCGGTGATTATCCGCGATTTCGGCCCCGGAGTGCCGGAGGACGAGCTTGAAAACGTGAAGATGAAGTTCTACAAGGGCTCCAACTCCAAGGAGCGCGGGAGCGGAATCGGCCTCGCCGTGTGCGACGAGATACTCAAGTACCACGGCGGGCGGCTCGAGCTCGAAAACGCGTCCGGCGGCGGGCTGCGCGTGACGGTGTGGCTGCCGATGACGAACACGGCGACGTTGAATTCGATGTTATAGGAGAATTGATGACAGAAAAGAAGGATTTTCGCACCTCGATAGGCGGACAGGCGCTGATTGAGGGGATAATGATGCGCGGGCCGAAAAAGCAGGCGGTCGTCGTGAGGACGAAGGACGGGATTGAGAGCAAGGTGGACGACCTCAAGCTCTTGAAGGACCGGTATCCGGTGGTCGGGTGGCCGCTTATCCGCGGCGTCGTGAATTTCGGCGGCTCCATGATAAACGGCGTGCGCGCGCTCATGTACTCGGCGAGCCTCACGCCCGAGGAGGAGGCGGAGCCGGAGTCGAAGTTCGACAAGTGGGTGACGGAAAAGCTCGGCAGCGAGAAGGCGGAGGGCGTGATAGTGACGATCACCGTCGTGCTCGGTATCGCGCTGTCGATAGGGCTGTTTATGCTGCTGCCGACGTTTCTGGCGGGGTTTGTGACGAAGTTCGTGGACAGCGCGATTCTGAAGAACCTCATCGAGGGCGTGCTGCGTATTGTGATTTTTGTGGCGTACATCGCGCTCACCTCGCGGATACCGGACATGCGGCGCGTGTGGCAGTACCACGGGGCGGAGCACAAGACGATATTCTGCTATGAGCGCGGATTACCTCTCACTGTGGAAAATGTGCGGGAGATGCCGCGCAAGCACCCGAGGTGCGGCACGAGCTTCATGTTCATCGTGATGATAGTGTCGATTCTCGTCTTTTCGCTCGCGCGGTGGCATACCGTCTGGGCGCGTATGGGGCTGCGGCTTTTGCTGCTGCCCGTCGTCGTCGCGGTGAGCTATGAGATAATAAAGTGGGCGGGGCGGCACGACAATTGGCTTACGCGGATAGTGTCCGCGCCGGGGCGGGCGCTTCAGAACCTGACGACGAGGGAGCCCGACGACGAAATGATAGAGGTGGCGATCGAGTCCATACGGCTCGTGCTGCCGGAGGAAGAGGGAGCGGACGCGTGGTGATGACGCATAAACACGTATAACGACGTCTATCTTGAGACGCGCAACGCCCTGCGGCGCGGCGGCGTGTCCTCGCCGGAGCTTGAGGCGAGGCTTATCGTCCAGCGCGCCTCCGGCAAGTCACGCGAGGATTACCTGCGCGACGGGGCGCAATTCTCCCCGGCGGAGTTCGAGCTGGCCGTGTCGGCCATGCAGTCGCGGCGGCTGCGCGGGGAGCCGGTGGCGTACATAACGGGCGAGTGGGAGTTCTACTCCCTGCCGATAAAGGTGTCGCGCGAGGTGCTGATTCCGCGCGCGGACTCCGAGGTCATTGTGGACAGGGCGATAGCCCGCCTCGCGGCGCGTGAGCCGCCCGCGCGCGTGCTCGACCTGTGCGCGGGGAGCGGCTGTCTCGGCCTCGCCGTCGCGGAGAACGTGCCGAGCGCGAAGGTCGTGCTCGCGGAGAAGTTCCCGGGCGCGATAAGGCTGTGCCGGATAAACACGCTGAAGAATTCGCTTACGCGGCAGGTGATATCCGCGAGGGTGGACGCGCTGGAAACTCCGCCGAGGCTTTTCGGGCGGTTTGACGTGATACTCTGCAACCCGCCGTACATTCCGTCGGGCGATATCGCGGGGCTCGACAATTCGGTGAGGGGTTTTGAGCCGAGGCGCGCCCTCGACGGCGGGGCGGACGGGCTGGATTTCTTCAAGGCGGTCGCGGGGAAGTGGAAAGCCGTTATCAAGAGCGGCGGCTGGCTTATATTCGAGTGCGGCGCGGGACAGGCGGAGTACGTCGTGCGGATTATGCGGGAGAACGGGTTTAACAACATCGAGGTCACGCGCGACACCGCGGGAATCGCGCGCGCGGTCGAGGGGAAAATAAAAATTTAGGGGGATATTGTAATGGCGAAGGAGAGAAAGGCGACGACGTTCGCCTCGCAGGCAAAGACGGAGGATCGCAAAAAGGCGCTGGACACGGCGCTCGCGCAGATCGAGAAGAGCTATGGCAAGGGCAGCATAATGCGGCTCGGCGAGAACCTGAACATAAGCGTGGACGCGATTTCGACGGGGTCGCTGACCCTGAACCTCGCGCTCGGCATCGGCGGGGTGCCGCGCGGGCGCATAATCGAGATTTACGGGCCGGAGAGCTCCGGCAAGACCACGCTCGCCCTGCACGTCGTGGCGTCCGCGCAGAAGGCGGGCGGCGAGTGCGCGTTCATCGACGTGGAGCACGCGCTTGAGCCCGCGTACGCGCGCGCGCTCGGCGTGGACATCGACAATCTGCTCATTGCGCAGCCGGGAACGGGCGAGGACGCGCTGGCGATAACGGACACGCTCGTGCGCTCCGGCGCTTTAGACGTCGTGGTGGTGGACTCGGTCGCGGCGCTTGTGCCGCGCGCGGAGATCGAGGGCGAGATAGGCGACAGCACCGTGGGGCTTATCGCGAGGCTGATGAGTCAGGCTCTGCGCAAGCTCGCGGGGTCGATTTCGCGCACGAACTGCATCGTGATATTCATCAATCAGCTGCGCGAGAAGATCGGCGTGGTGTACGGGAATCCGGAGACGACGCCGGGCGGGCGCGCGCTGAAGTATTTCTCGAGCGTGCGGATCGACGTGCGGCGCGGAGAGCCGATAAAGGACGGGACGACGGTGATCGGCAACCACACGAAGGCGAAGATAGTCAAGAACAAGGTCGCGCCGCCGTTCAAGGTCGCGGAGTTCGACATAATGTACGGCGAGGGCATCTCGCGCACGGGAGAGATCGCGGATCTCGGCGTGGAGCTCGGGATTATCGAAAAGGGCGGGGCGTGGTTCACCGTCGAGGGGAACAGAATGCAGGGGCGCGACGCCGTAAAGACGTTTTTGAAGGAGAATCCGGAGATTGCAGACGCGCTTGAGGAGCGGATTTACGAGAACGCCGAAAAGCTCGCCTCCAAGGCCGCGAAATCGCCGGCAAAGGGCGGCGACGCGGACACCGGCACGGGCGCGGCCGTGGACATCGCGGCGGACGATTTTGACGAATGAGCGGGCCGGACGGCGGGTTTGAGCCGCTTGCGGAGTACGAGACGGAGCTGAGTCGGGCGCAGAAGCGCGCGCTGAACGTGCTCGGCGCGCGCACGATGTCGCGCGGCGCGATGGAGAAGCGGCTGCGCGAGCTCGGCGAGGACGAGGAAACGGCGGCGGACACGGCGGACTGGCTCGCGCGGATCGGTCTGATCGACGACGCGCAGTACGCGCGGGAGATAGTCGCGTCGTGCGTGCGCAGCGGCTACGGCGCGCGGCGGATACGCGAGGAGCTGTACAAGCGGTACATCCCGCGGGAGCTGTGGGACGCCGCGCTCGGCGAGCTTGAGGACGGCGAGACCGTCGCGGCGGCGGAGGCGTTCATCGCGAAGAAGCTGCGCGGGGAGACGCCGGATTTCGACGACAGGCGGAAAATCGGCGCGGCGCTCGCCCGGCGCGGTCACGGCTGGGGCGACATTAACGCGGCGTTTGAGCGATATATTGAAGGGCTAAACGACACGGAGGGCGACGCGGGCGATTGGTAATCGCCCCTACAGGGACGACGGCGCGTCGAAACGGAGAACGGAGAATAATTTTTGCAAACTGTATGCATGATATCGCTCGGGTGCGCGAAAAACCTCGTGAACAGCGAGCAGATGATGGGCGCGCTCGCCGCGGCGGGGTACGCGATATCGCCGGAGCCGGAGGGCAGCGACGTCGTGATTGTGAACACGTGCGCGTTTATCGGGCCGGCAAAGCAGGAGGCGATTGACACGCTTCTCGAGCTCGGCGCGATGAAAACGGCGGGGAGAATAGGCAAAATCGTCGCGGCGGGCTGTCTCGCGGAGCGGTACCGCGACGAGATCGCGGCGGAGCTGCCCGAGGTGGACGCGTTCGTCGGCGTCGGGGCGTTCGGGGAGATAGCGGCGGCGGTCGAGGGCGCGCTGACGGGCGCGCGGACGGCGCTTTTCCCGCCGCCGGAGGAGTGCGACGACAGTTTGCCGCGCGCGCTGTCCTCGCCGGGGGCGTGGGCGTACCTGAAGATTGCCGACGGGTGCGACAACCGCTGCGCGTTCTGCGTCGTGCCGTCGATTCGCGGGAAGTACCGCAGCCGCGCGGAGGAGGATATTCTGCGCGAGGCGCGGGAGCTCGCAGAGAGCGGCGTGCGCGAGGTGATTGTGATTGCGCAGGACACGACGCGCTACGGGCTTGACCTGTACGGGGAGCGGCGGCTGGCGGGGCTGCTGCGGAAAATCTCCGAGATTGACGGGATTTTGTGGATACGGCTGCACTACATGTACCCGGACGACGTGCCGGAGGAGCTGATACGCGAGCTGCGCGACAATCCGAAGATACTCAAATACCTCGACATCCCGATTCAGCACATAAACGACGGGATTTTGAAGAAAATGCGGCGGCGCGGAACCGGCGCGGAGATACGGGCGCTTATCGCGCGGCTTCGCGCGGAGATTCCGGGCGTGGTGCTGCGCACGAGCTTGATTACCGGTCTGCCCGGCGAGGGCGAGGCGGAGTTCGAGGAGCTGTGCGGGTTTCTGCGGGAGGCGAAATTTGAGCGCGGCGGCGTGTTCCCCTACTCACCGGAGGAGGGGACGGAGGCGTTTTCGATGGAGCGGCCGGACAGCGAGACGGCGTACGCGCGCGCGGAGGCCGTCGAGGAGCTGCAATCGCGGATTATGGACGGCTTCAACGCGGAGCGCACGGGGAAGGTTGAGACGGTGCTCGTCGAGGCGCTTGAGGACGGCGTGTACCTCGGGCGGGGCTACGCCGAGTCGCCGGACATCGACGGGGTGGTCGTCATAACGGGGGAGAATTTGCGGATCGGGGATTTTATCGAGGTGAAAATCATAGGCTCTGACGGCGGGGACGCCGTCGCGGAGCCGGTTACCGGAGGGAGCGCGTGATATGAACACCGCAAACAAGCTTACAATGCTGCGCGTAGTCTTGATACCCGTATTTCTCGCCGTGCTGTACATAGGGTTCCCCTACAGCGGGTACGTGGCGATGGGGATTTTCATTTTCGCGTCCGTGACGGACATCGCGGACGGGCAGATCGCGCGCAAGCGCGGCCTCGTCACCGATTTCGGGAAGTTCATGGATCCGCTGGCCGACAAGGTGCTTGTCGTCGCGGCGATGCTGTGGTTCGTCGGGACGGGCGTGATGCCCGCGTGGGCTGTGCTGCTTGTCGTCGCGCGGGAGTTCGCGGTGACGGCACTGCGGCTTATCGCCGCGGGGAACGGGCGCGTCATCGCGGCGGGAAAATCCGGCAAGGTCAAGACCGCGTGTACGATGGTCTGCGTCGTGGAGCTGTTCCTCGGGTTCCCGACGTGGGCGAATTGGGCGGCCGTGGCGGTGATAGTCGCGACGACGCTGTACTCCGGCATTGAGTATTTTATTGTAAACAGGGACATTTTCGACTGGAAAAAATAACAAACAAAAAGGACTGACACATTTGGATTTCCAACCCCTTACGCTGGACAGCATAGACTGTTTGAGACCGTATTTCACGAGCAACGCGCGCAGAATCTGTGACTCCACCATCGGCGGCACGTTCATGTGGCGCGACCTGTGCTCCACGCAGTACGCGATATCGGGCGGCGCGCTTTTCCTCAAGGCCGAGTACATGCCCGGCGTCACGGCGTTCGCCCCGCCGAGAAGTCCCGGAGTGGCGCCGGAGACGCTTATCGACCCGATTGTCGAATACTGCCGCGAGAACGGTCTGCCGCCGAGGCTGTGCGCCGTGTCCGGGAGCTTTCACATGGCGGTGCGGCGGCTTTTCCCCGACGCGCGGGAGCGGACGGATCAGGCGTGGAGCGACTATCTGTACAACGCGGAGGACCTCGTAACCCTCGCGGGGCGGCGGTACTCCGGACAGCGCAACCACATTAACAAGTTCATGAGGCTCTACCCCGAGTGGCGGTTTGAGGCGGTGGACGGGCGGAACCTCGCAAAGGTGCGGGCGTTTTTCGACAGCTACTCACGCGAGCACACGAAGGACTACGAGGCGTACGAGGAGGGCAACCGCAAGGCGATAGAGGTGATAGACAACCTCGAAAAATACCGGCAGGTCGGCGGGGTGCTTTTCGCGGGGGACGAGGTGGCCGGGGCGGCGTTCGGCGAGACGGTCGGCGACACGCTTTTTGTGCACACGGAGAAGGCGCTGACCGAGTTTCAGGGGAGCTATCCCATGCTTGTGAACCAATTCGCGCAGACGTTCGCGACGGCGGACGGCATCCGGGTCGATCCGGAGGGCATAAAGTACATAAACCGCGAGGAGGACGACGGGGTCGAGGGGCTTCGCACGTCGAAGCTGTCCTACCACCCGTGCGCGCTCCTCGAAAAATACATTGTAGAGCTGTAAGAATATGATGAGA
>JAISKU010000204.1 GCA_031261245.1 Oscillospiraceae bacterium
ATAAGGAGGCGGTCGCATATGGCAGCACAGAAAAATGTTGAGCAGATTACCTCGATGGACGAGGACTTCGCGCAGTGGTTCACCGACGTCGTGACGCGCGCGGAGCTGATAAGCTACTCCGGGGCAAAGGGTTTTTTCATTCTGCGACCGTACGGTTTTGCGATTTGGGAGAACATTCAGGCGGAGCTTGACAGGCGCTTCAAGGAGCTCGGCCACGAGAACGTGTCCATGCCGCTGCTAATCCCCGAATCCCTGCTGCAAAAGGAAAAAGACCACGTGGAGGGCTTCGCGCCCGAGTGCGCGTGGGTGACGTTCGGCGGGGCGGAGGAGCTGGAGGAGCGGCTTTGCATCCGGCCGACGAGCGAGACGCTGTTCTGCGACCACTGGGCGCAGACGGTGCACTCCTGGCGCGATTTGCCGAAGCTGTACAACCAGTGGTGCAGCGTGCTGCGCTGGGAAAAGACGACGCGGCCGTTTCTGCGGCACCGCGAGTTCCTCTGGCAGGAGGGGCACACGCTGCACGCCACCGCCGAGGAGGCGATCGCCGAGACGGAGCAGATGCTGAACGTCTACGCGGAGACATACGAGAACCTGCTCGCGATGCCGACGCTCAGGGGCGCGAAAACCGACAAGGAGAAGTTCGCCGGCGCGGAGGTCACGTACACGGTAGAGTGCATGATGCACGACGGAAAAGCGCTGCAATCGTGCACGTCGCACTACTTCGGCGACGGGTTCGCGCGGCAGTTCGACATCACGTTCACGGACAAGAACAATCAGCTAACACACCCGTTTCAGACGTCGTGGGGGTTCTCCACGCGCAGTATCGGCGGGATAATCATGACGCACGGGGACGACAACGGCCTCGTCATGCCGCCGCGCGTCGCGCCCGTGCAGGTCATCGTGATTCCCGTGGCGGCGCACAAGCCGGGCGTTTTGGAAAAAGCGGACGAGCTGCTGAAAAGGCTGAAAAAGGCGGGAATCCGCGCAAAACTCGACGCTTCGGACAACTCGCCGGGGTGGAAATTCGCGGAGCACGAGATGCGCGGCGTGCCGCTGAGGATAGAGATCGGGCCGCGCGACATCGAGGCCGGGAAGTGCGTCGCGGTGCGGCGGCCGGACGGCGAGAAGATTGAGCTTGCGCTCGACGAGCTGGAGGCGCGGATACCCGCGATACTCGACGATATCCACAACATAATGTTCGCAAAGGCGAAGCGCAACCTCGACGAGAACACGCGCGACGCCGCGACCCTCGACGACGCGAGGGCGATAATCGCAGAAAAGGGCGGGTTTATCAGGACGGCGTGGTGCGGCGACGAGGCGTGCGAGCTGAAAATGAAAGAGGACGTCGGCGTGTCGAGCCGTTGTATCCCGTTCGGGCACGAGCACATCGCGGACACGTGCCCCGTGTGCGGAAAGGCGGCGGACAAGACCGTCGTGTGGGGCGTGGCGTACTGATAGGTAAATAGTTATAAAAAATCAGCGGATTTTTTATTTACAACAATGCGGGGGATACTATATAATGGTATTCCTCGCATTGTCGCGCTCAGTAATGAAAAAAAATAAAAATTATATAAAGGAAGACATGACTATGGCTCGTAAGCTAAAGACAATGGACGGCAACACCGCCGCCGCCCACGTCGCGTACGCGTTCACAGACGTCGCCGCGATCTACCCGATCACACCGTCGTCCACGATGGCGGAATACATCGACAAGTGGGCGTCCGAGGGCCGCAAAAACATCTTCGGGCAGACCGTCCGCGTCGTCGAAATGCAGTCGGAGGGCGGCGCGGCGGGCGCAGTGCACGGCTCTCTCATCACGGGCGCGCTGACCTCGACTTTCACGGCGTCGCAGGGGCTTCTGCTGATGATTCCGAACATGTACAAGATCGCGGGGGAACAGCTCCCCGCCGTTATCCACGTGTCGGCGCGCACGCTGGCCACGCACGCGCTGTCGATTTTCGGCGACCACAGCGACGTGATGGGCTGTCGCGCGACGGGGTTCTCCCTGCTCGCGTCGAACTCGCCGCAGGAGGCGATGGACCTCGGCGCGGTGGCGCACCTCGCGGCGATTGACGCGTCAATGCCGTTTTTGCACTTTTTTGACGGCTTCCGCACGTCGCACGAGATGCAGAAGATAGAGACGTGGGACTATGACACGCTTTCGGGGTTTATTGAGATGGAGACGCTCGGGCGGTTCCACGCGCGGGCAAACACTCCGTCGCACCCTGTGCTGCGCGGGAGCGCGCAGAACGGCGATATTTTCTTCCAGGCGCGCGAGGCGATAAACACAAAGTACGCGGATATCCCCGGCGCGGTGGAGCGCGCGATGGCGAAGGTGAACGCGGCGGCGGGCACGGACTACAAACCGTTCAACTACTACGGAGCGCCGGACGCGGAGCGCGTCCTCGTCGCGATGGGCAGCGTGTGCGAGACGGCCGAGGAGGTCGTGGACTACCTGAACGCGCGGGGCGAGAAGGTCGGGCTTGTGAAGGTGCGGCTGTATCGGCCGTGGTCGGCGGAGCGGTTCCTCGCGGCGCTGCCGGAGACGGTGAAGCAAATCGCTGTACTCGAGCGCACGAAGGAGCCGGGCGGCGCGGGCGAGCCGCTGTATCTGGACGTGGTGACGACGCTCTCCACGGGCGTGATACCGGGCGTGCGGATTTTCGGCGGGCGCTACGGGCTTGCGAGTAAGGACACGACGCCGGGGCAGGTGATCGCGGCGTTCAAGAATCTCTCCGCAAAAGAGCCGAAGAACAGCTTCACGGTCGGGATTACGGACGACGTGACGGGTCTGTCGCTGCCGATTGACGAGGAGCCGCTCACGACGCCCGCGGATATTATCTCCTGCAAGTTCTGGGGGCTCGGCTCCGACGGGACGGTCGGCGCGAACAAGAACTCAATAAAGATAATCGGCGACCACACGGACAAGACGGCGCAGGCGTACTTCCAGTACGACTCGCGCAAGTCGGGCGGGGTCACGATCTCGCACCTGCGGTTCGGCGACTCGCCGATAAAGTCGGCGTACTACGTGTCAAAGGCGGATTTTGTGGCGTGCCACAACCCGAGCTACCTCGAGAAGTACGCGATCGCGCAGGACGTGAAGCCCGGCGGCGTGTTTCTGGCCAACTGCGCGTGGGACGCGGTGGAGCTCGGCGAGAGGCTGCCGGCGGCGGCGAAGCGCTACATCGCGCAGAATGGCGTGCGCGTCTACACGTGCGACGCGGTGAGGATAGCGAAGGAGCTCGGCCTCGGCAACAAGACGAACGCGATTTTGCAGGCGGCGTTTTTCAAGCTGTCCGGGATTCTGCCGATTGACGCGGCGACGGAGTACATGAAGCAGGCGATACGCGACACCTACGGGCGCAAGGGCGACGCCGTGGTGAACATGAACCTCGCGGCGGTGGACGCGGGACTCACGCAGATAACGAAAATCGACGTGCCGGACAGCTGGAAAGACCCGGGGAACGACGTCGTGAAGGTCACGGTCATCTCCGCGCAGGAGGATACGGCGGAGTACGTGCGGGATATAATGGCGCCGATGAACGCGATGCGCGGGGACGACCTGCCCGTGTCGGCGTTTTTGCCGACGGAGAGCGGCTCCCTGATTCCGGCGGGCACCGCGGCGTTCGAGAAGCGCGCGATAAACTCCGAGGC
>JAISKU010000111.1 GCA_031261245.1 Oscillospiraceae bacterium
AATGAGCGCATTATCATGCTCTCGGAGGAGGTAAACGACGCGACGGCGAGCCTCGTCGTGGCGCAGCTTCTCTACCTCGAGGGGCAGGACTGCGACAAGGACATCAGCTTCTACATCAACTCGCCCGGCGGCTCCGTGACGGCGGGACTCGCCATCTACGACACGATGCAGTACATCAAGGCGGACGTGTCCACGATATGCTTCGGCCTCGCCGCGAGCATGGGGGCGTTTCTGCTCTCCTCGGGGGCAAAGGGCAAGCGTGTCGCGCTGCCGAACAGCGAGATAATGATTCACCAGCCGTCGGGCGGGTTCCAGGGGCAGGCGACGGATATCCAGATACACGCCGAGAATATTTTGAAGATCAAGAGCAACCTGAACAAGATACTCGCGGAGAACACGGGAAAGACCGTTGACGAGATACGCGACGCGTCCGAGCGCGACAACTTCATGTCCGCCGAGGAGGCGAAGGCGTTCGGCCTGATTGACAAGGTGATTTACAAGCGCGATTAACGCGAGGAACATGGGGGATTATTTTGCCGAAAAACAATGACGACAAGGTCGTGCGCTGCAGCTTTTGCGGCAAGCGGCAGGACCAGGTGGACAGACTTATAGCGGGGCAGAGCGCGTCGTATATTTGCAACGAGTGCGTCTCGCTCTGCGTGAGCCTGATAGGCGACGAGGCGGAGCTGCGCCTCCCGAGGACGAAGCAGCCGACGCTGCGCGAGACGCAGGGCAAGCTGCCGACGCCCGTGGAGATACGCACGGTGTTGGACGAGTACGTCGTGGGGCAGGAGACGGCGAAAATCGCGCTGTCCGTCGCGGTGTACAACCACTACAAGCGCGTGGCGCACAGGCACGTGTCGGATACGGAGCTGCAAAAGAGCAACATTCTTCTCGTCGGGCCGACGGGGAGCGGGAAAACCATGCTCGCGCAGACGCTCGCGCGGATTTTGCAGGTGCCGTTCGCGATTGCGGACGCGACGACGCTCACGGAGGCGGGCTACGTCGGCGACGACGTGGAGAATATTCTGCTGCGGCTTATGCTCGCCGCCGATTTTGACATCGAGCGCGCGCAGACGGGCATAATCTACATCGACGAGATCGACAAGATCGCCCGCAAGAGCGAGAACACGTCGATTACGCGCGACGTGTCGGGCGAGGGCGTGCAGCAGGCGCTTTTGAAGATACTTGAGGGCACGGTCGCGAACGTGCCGCCGCAGGGCGGGCGGAAGCACCCGCACCAGGAGTTCATCAACATCGACACGACGAATATACTCTTCATATGCGGCGGGGCGTTCGACGGGATTGAGAAGATAATCGAGAACAGGCTCGACAGGAAGAGCATCGGGTTCGGCGCGGAGATTATGAGCCGGCGCGACCGCAACGTCGGCGAGGTTCTCAAGGAGATTCAGCCGCACGATTTGCTCAAATACGGCCTGATTCCCGAGCTTGTCGGGCGTATGCCGATAATCACGTCGCTCGACTCGCTCTCACGCGAGGATTTGATTCGCATACTCAGCGAGCCGCGCAACTCCCTGACGCGACAGTACCAGACGCTGCTCGGCTACGACGGCGTGGCGCTTGAGTTCAGCGGCGACGCGCTCGAGGCGATAGCCGACAAGGCGATAGCGCTCGACGTCGGCGCGCGCGGACTGCGCGGGGTGATGGAGAACGTCATGATGAAGATGATGTACGACGCGCCGTCGGACAACAGAATCGAGAAGGTCATAATCACGGGGGAGTGCGTGTCGGGCGCGGAGCCGCCCAAGCTGATTCGGCGCCCGGCGCCGACGCTCGACCCCGAGGTAATGAATATTTCTTAGTACAACAAGAGCCGCACAGATTTTTGTGCGGCTTTTGAAAAAGACGCGTGACCAAAGGAGCGATATCTATGTCAGACAAAAATTACGACGAGACCGCGGCGGAGCAGAATTTCCCGCCGGAGCCGAAATATGAAAAGCTGCCGCTGCTCGCGCTGCGCGGGCTGTGCGCGTTCCCGGGGATGCTGCTGAACTTCGACGTGGAGCGCGATATCTCCACGGCGGCGCTCGACGCTGCGGGGGAGTACGGGCGGCGAGTGTTTCTGATCGCCCAGCGCGACATCATGAAGGAGTCGCCGCGCCCGGACGACCTGTACAAAATCGGGACGATCTGCCAGATAAAGCAGCTGCTGAAAATTCCCGGCGGCGGGGTGAAGGCGCTTGTGGAGGGGGTCTCACGCGCGCGGCTGCACGAGGCGGCGCTTGAGCACGGATACTACATCGCCGAGGCGGAGGAGATACCGGAGCCGGAGTCGCCGAAAAAAACGGCACGGCTTGAGGGCATGATGAGACGGTGCGCCGGAATGTTCGACACGTACTCGATGATGTCGAGCGGGCTGTCGCGCGAGACGGTTTTTCCGCTTTTCGGCATGACGGAGCCCGGGAAAATCGCGGACTACATCGCGCAGCACATGTTTTTGCGCCACGACGTGAAGCAGCCGATACTTGAGACGATTAAGCCCGCGAAGCGGCTTGAGCTGGTGTGCGACATACTGGCGCACGAGCTTGAGGTGCAGGGGATTGAGCACGAGATTGAGGAGAATCTGCGTATGCGGCTCGAGGGGCAGCAGCGCGACCACATACTGCGCGAGCAGCTGCACGCGATACAGTCGGAGCTCGGGGAGGAGCGCGAGCCCGACAACGAGGTGGCGGAGTACCGCCGCCGCATAGCGAAGCTCAAAGTCCCGGAGGAGGTGTCCGCGAAGCTTTTCAAGGAGACGGATAAGCTCGAAAAGCAGCACTACGGCTCGGCGGAGGCGTCGGTGATAACGTCGTACCTCGACCTGTGCCTTGAGCTGCCGTGGAATAAGGAGACCGCCGAGCGGCGCGACATCGCGGCGGCGCGCCGCGCGCTCGACAACGACCACTTCGGCCTCGACAAGGTGAAGGAGCGGATCATAGAGTTTCTCGCCGTGAAGCAGCTCAAACCCGACCACAAGGGGACGATAATCTGCCTTTTAGGGCCTCCGGGAGTCGGAAAGACCTCGGTGGCGATATCCGTGGCGAGGGCGCTAAACCGCAAGCTCGCGCGGCTCTCGCTCGGCGGGATTCACGACGAGGCGGAGATACGCGGACACCGCAAGACGTATGTCGGCGCGATGCCCGGGCGCATAATCGAGGCGGTAAACCGCGCCGGGACGCGCAATCCGCTTATGCTTTTAGATGAGATTGACAAGCTCGGGAGCGATTACCGCGGCGACCCGGCGGCGGCGCTGCTTGAGGCGCTCGACCCGGAGCAGAACTCGAGCTTCCGCGACCACTATCTCGAGCTGCCGTTCGACCTGTCGGACACGATGTTCATAACGACGGCGAATTCGGCCTCGACGATTCCGCGCCCGCTGCTCGACCGCATGGAGATAATCGAGATGTCGAGCTACACGGACGTGGAGAAATTGGAGATCGCGAAGCGGCACCTGATTTCAAAGCAGCGCAAGAAGCACGGCCTCACGACGCGGCAGCTGAAATTCTCCGACAGCGCGCTGCTTGAGATAATCGCGGGGTGGACGCGGGAATCCGGCGTGCGGCAGCTTGAGCGCGACATCGCGACGGTGTGCCGCAAGACGGCGGCGAAAGTTGCCGGAGGCGAGGCGAAATCGGTGTCCGTGACGCCGGAGAATCTGCCGGAGCTGCTCGGGGCGCGGATTTACACGCCGGAGGCGTTCGCGCAGGCGGACGAGGTGGGCGTGGCGCACGGCCTCGCGTGGACCTCAGCGGGCGGGACGACGCTCGACGTCGAGGTGAACGTGCTGCCCGGAAAGGGCGTGCTGAAGCTCACGGGGAACCTCGGCGACACGATGAAGGAGTCGGCGGAGGCGGCCGTGTCGTACATCAGGAGCCGCGCGGAGCGGCTTCATATCCCGCCGGATTTTTACAAGGAAAAGGATCTGCACATACATTTCCCGGAGGGCGGAGTGCCGAAGGACGGCCCGTCCGCGGGAATTACGATGGCGATTGCCGTCATATCCGCGCTGACAGGCGCGCCGGTGAGGCGCGGCGTGACGATGACGGGCGAGATTACGCTGCGCGGGCGCATACTGCGCATAGGCGGGCTGCGCGAAAAGACGATGGCGGCGCTGCGCGCGGGCGCGACGACCGTGATAATCCCCGCGGACAACGAGCCCGATCTCGAGGAGATAGACCAGACTGTGCGGCGCGCGCTGAACTTCGTCACGGCGCGCAGCATTGACACGGTGCTCGACGTGGCGCTCGACTTCTCCGCAGTGGCGCCGGCGGAGGCGTCGGCGGAGCCGCCCAAGGCGGACGTGACGCCCGTGAGGGGCGCGCCGAAGAATCCGCCGCGCGTGAGGCAGTAGACGTGGCGCTGAATCTGCACGCCGCCGAGTTTGTGAAGTCGGCCGCGTCGCCCGACGGACTTTTGCGGGATTTTTTGCCGAAGGTCGTGTTCTCGGGCAAGTCGAACGTCGGAAAGTCGTCGGTGATAAACAAGGTGTTAAATCGCGCGAACTTCGCGCGTGTCGGCGCGCAGCCCGGAAAGACGGTACACGTCAACTACTTCAAAATCGACGGCAAGGCGTACTTTGTGGATCTGCCGGGATACGGCTACGCGAAGGTCGGCAAGGCCGAAAAGGAGCGCTGGAGCCGCCTGATGGAGTATTTTTTCGCGAATACGGGCTTCAACCTCGGGATTTTGATTGTGGACTGCCGACACAGGCCGACGGCGGACGACGTGATAATGGCGGCGTGGTTCCGCGACACGGGCGCGAACGTCGTCGTCGTCGCGAACAAGCGCGATAAGGTGAAAAACTCGGAGCTGCAAGGCAATCTGGAGGTCATACGCGAGACGCTCGCGCTACCGGAGGCGGAGATTATACCGTTTTCGGCGGAGACGGGCGAGGGGCGGCAGAGGCTCGTGGCGGTGATTGAGGCGGCTGTAAAGGGGAGCGCAAGTGAGAAGCGTATTTAGAGGCCTCGACTGGTCGGTGCTGACGGGCGCGCTGATGTCGATAATCCCGGCGCTGATTTGCATAACGTTTCACGAGCTGTCGCACGGCTTTGTCGCGTACAGGCTCGGCGACAGGACGGCGAAGGACATGGGACGCCTGACGATGAACCCCATAAAGCACATCGACATCTGGGGGCTTGCGATGATGGCGTTTTTCGGGTTCGGCTGGGCGAAGCCCGTGCCGGTGAACATGCGCAATTTCAAAAATCCCAAGCGCGACATGGCGATAACGGCGCTCGCGGGGCCGGCGTCGAACATACTCCTCGCGGCAGTGTTTATGGCGCTTTACGGCGCGGCGGTTTTTCCGACGCTCACGATAGAGGGCGGAGCTTGGGGCGTCGTCGCCGAGATGTTGCAGCGCACGGCGCAGCTCTCCGTCGCGCTCGCGGTGTTCAACATAATTCCGATTCCGCCGCTCGACGGCAGCAAGGTGCTGTTCTCGCTGCTGCCGGACAGCGCGTACATGAAGCTCATGCGCGTGGAGCGCTACGGGTTTATCATTCTGATGGTCGTGATATACACGAACGTGCTCGACAGCACGATCGGCGCGGCGGCGTCGTGGATATACGGCAAGCTTTTTTACATCGCAGAGGGCGTGTTCCGCGCGGTTTTGCGGGTTGTGGGGTGAGTATGGAAAATCCCGTTTTTCATCTGAGCGGCG
>JAISKU010000135.1 GCA_031261245.1 Oscillospiraceae bacterium
CGGAACGACGACCCGGAGTCGCTGTATTTCCACAGCATGAGCTACGGCGTGGTGGCCGTCGGGCCGGACAACGCGCGCTCTCCGAGCGAGCTTCTCGCCCAGGCGGACGAGAAGATGTACGAGTACAAGCGTCTGCACAAGCTTGAGCGCGCGCCGAGCGCGGAGGCGTAGTGATGAGGCTCAGAAAAATCGCGGCTATCGCGCTCTGCGTGGCGCTTGTCGCGGCGCTCGCGTCCTCGTGCGCGAAAAAAGAGGGCGTCGCGTCCGACGGGCGGGACTATGACGCGGCGTATTCGGCGTTTGAGCCGGGGACGGTGATGATTACGGCCGGGGACTCCGACGTGACGTGGGATGTGCTGTACTATTTTATCTGCATGGCGATTGACGAGGCGGAGCGGATGACGGGCGGGCGAATCGACTGGGACGCCGCCGAGAGCGGGCTCGGCTTCCGGGATCAGATAATGTCGCGCGCGGCGGATTTCGCGCTCGGCTACAAGGCGGTGGAGTACGGCGCGAGGCTGAACGGCGCGGTATTGACGGAGGACGACCGCGCGTCGATTGCGCTCAGTCAGGAGACGGCGGAGGAACAGCTCGGCGGGCACGCGGAGTTTTTGGCGTACCTCAAGGACTCGCACATGAGCTATGAGGTGTTCATCTACCTGCTCGGCATCGACTATCTGTACGAGAACGCGTTCACGGCGGTGTACGGCGAGGGCGCGGAGAATTTCCCGGACGCGCGGGTCGCGGAGTACATCGGCGACGTGGAGTATTTTGCGATAAAGCATATTCTGCTGTCCTCCGAGGAGGACGCGGGCGCGGTTTTGGCGCAGCTTGAGGCGCACGACGGCGCGGATTTTGACGCGTACTTCGACGAGCTGATGCGCGAGAGGAGCGAGGACACGAGCGGGGTGAATCTCTATCCCGACGGGTATCTGTTCACTGCGGGGCAGATGGTTCCGGGGCTTGAGGCGGCGGCGCTCGGCCTGAAAATCGGCGGGCTGTCGGGCGTGGTCGAGACGGACTCGGGTTACCACATCGTATATCGCATACCGGTGAGTTATGACACGGCGCCGCAGGGCTACCCGTGGGATCCGCGCAACACGCTGCGCGCTATCGCGGCGCGCGAGGATTTCAGCGACGTGCTTGAGGGCTGGAGAATCGAGATGAAGCGCGTGGATTCCGACGCGTTTCAGCGGTTTGACATAGCGAAGGTATTCAAATAAAGAAGTGGACGTGAATTCACTTTCGAGAAAATGGTTCGGGCGCGCCTTTGGCGCGCCTACTTCCGTTCAGGAGCTCGCGTGGCCGGAGATTTCCTCGGGGAAAAACGTGCTCGCGTCGGCCCCGACGGGGACGGGCAAGACGCTCGCCGCGTTTCTTGTGTTTATCGACGCGCTCGGCGAGCGCGCGCGGCGCGGCGGGGACGACGGGTTGTTTTTGATTTACGTCTCACCGCTAAAATCCCTCGCGTCGGACATTCGGGAGAATCTGCGGCGGCCGCTGGACGGTATCGCGGCGCTCGAGCGCGAGCTGGGAGCGCCGGAGGTGACGGCGGGGATTACGGTCGCGGTGAGAACAGGCGACACGACGGCGGCGGAGCGGCGGAGGATGGCGAAGAAGCCGCCGAATATTCTGATCACGACGCCGGAGTCGCTGTATCTGCTGCTGACCTCGGACTCCGGGCGGAACATGCTGAAAACTGCGCGGGCGCTGATTATCGACGAGCTGCACGCGCTTATCAACACGAAGCGCGGGGCGCACCTCATGCTCTCGGCGGCGAGGCTCGACGCGCTGTGCGGGAGACCGCTGCAGCGCGTGGGGCTGTCGGCGACGGTAGCGCCGCTCGCGCTCGCGGCGGAGTATCTGTCGCCTGACGGGGCGGTGATTGTCGCGCCGAGCTCCGAGAAAAAGTCGGAGATGCGGGTAATCTCGCCGTTCCCGGAGAGCGGATTTTTGCCCGAGGGGACGATTTGGCCGGAGATCGCGCGCGTCGTCGTGGACTCGTGCGCCGGGGCGCGGACGGCGATTGCGTTCACGGAGAATCGGCGGGCGGCGGAAAAGCTCGCGTATCACGTCAACGAGCTCGCGGGGGAGGGGTTTGCCCTCAGCCACCACGGGAGCGTGTCAAAGGAGCGGCGGCAGGAGACGGAGGAGCGGCTGCGCGGCGGCGAGCTGCGCCTGCTCGTCGCGACGAGCTCGATGGAGCTCGGGATCGACGTGGGCGCGATTGACATCGTGCTGCAAATCGGGTGCCCGAGGGGGATATCGAGCGCGCTGCAACGGCTCGGCCGGGCGGGACACACGCCGGGCGGGCTGTCGGTCATGCGGATAATTCCGCACACCGCGCCGGAGGCGCTGTACTGCGCGATGACGGCGGGCGTCGCGACGGAGGGCGGGATTGAGACGTCGCGGCCGCCGAGGCTCTGCCTCGACATTCTGGCGCAGCACCTGGCGTCGGCGGCGACGGCCGGTGAGTTCGCGGCGGAGGAATTTTTGAGGATAACTGTAAGGGCGTACCCGTTCAGGGGCGTGACGCGGGAGGATATCGAGGGCGTACTGCGTATGCTCGCGGGGGATTTTGAGCACGGGCGGGACATTCCGGTGCGGCCGCGGCTGATTTACGACAGGATAAACGGGACGGTGGCGGGCGACGCGTACACGCGGCTGCTCGCGCTGTCCTCCGGCGGGACGATACCCGACAAGGGGCTTTTTACGGTGAAAACCGAGGGCGGCGTGAAGCTCGGCGAGGTGGACGAGGAGTTCACGTTCGAGGCGCGTGTCGGCGATCGGTTTTTGCTCGGCGCGTTCGCGTGGAGGATTACGGACACGACGCGCGACAGCGTGATCGTCGCGCCGAGCTCGCCCGAGGGCGCGCAGGCGCCGTTTTGGAAGGGCGACTGGGACGGCAGGGCGTATGAGACGGGTTTGCGGTTCGGGGAGATTTTGCGCGGCCTCGGCGCGGCGCGGGATATTGAGGGCGAGCTCGGAAAGCTCGGCGCGGACGCGGATTCGGCGGAGCGCGCGGCGGGGTATATTCAAAATCAGCTAGAGGCGACGGGCGTGCTACCCGACGATAGGACGATAATCGCGGAGCATTTCACGGACGAGACGGGGATCGGGCAGCTCATGGTGCACTCGATTTTCGGACGGCGCGTGAACGCGCCGCTGGCGCTGCTCGCGCGCGCGGCGGCGGGCGGTATGACGGGTATGGACCTCGGGGAGTTTGACGACGACGACGGATTTTTGCTCTTTCCGTACTCGGAGGGGAGTATTCCGGAGGGGGTTTTGCGGGCGATTGATTTGAGTTCGGCGGAGGGCGCGCTGTCGGCGATGCTTCCGGAGACGCCGCTGTTCTCTATGGCGTTCCGCTACAACGCGGCGCGGGCGCTGATGATGGGGACGAGACTGAGCGGGCGCAACCCGCTTTGGGTGCAACGTATGAGGTCGGCCGAAATGCTCGAGGCCGTGATAAGGGTCGAAAATCACCCGCTTGTGCGCGAGACGCGGCGGGAGTGTCTTGAGGACTACTGGGACGTGGGCGGCGCGCTGCGCGTGCTGCGCGGGATACGCAGCGGGGAGATACACGTGCGGGAGGTGTACACGGAGTCGCCGTCGCCGTTCTCGCTGCCGCTGCGCCGCGCGGCGGAGGCGACGCTCATGTATGAATACTCGCCGACGCCGGAGGGCGTGAGAACGGCTGTTTCCGAGGAGCTGGGGGAGCTTTTGCCGCCGTCGGCGGCGAGGCTCGAGGCCGTGTCGGAGCGGGCGGCGGCCCCGGCGAGCGCGGAGGAGCTTCACACGCGCCTGATGATCGAGGGCGAGGCCGCGGCGGGGGACATTGACGCGCCGCCGGACTGGTTTGAAAAGCTCGCGCGCGCCGGGCGTGTGAGATACGTCGAGCCGGGGTTCTGGATAGCGGCGGAGCACGCGGAGGAGTACGAAAACGCGCTGGAGCGCGGGGATTTTGAGGCGCGGCTCACGATTGTGCGGCGGGCGCTGCGCTATCGCGGGGGAATGGGCGCGGAGGATATCGCGGAGCGGTATTTTTGGGACGACAATACGGCCGCGAATGTGCTCGCGGAGCTTGAAAGGCTCGGCGCGGCGGTGCGGAGCGGAGATATCTGGTACCACGCGGAGCTGTACGAGCGGGCGCGGCGCGAAACCGTGCGGGATCGCCGCAAGCTCGCGGTGACGCAACCGGCGGAGCGGTACGCGGACTTGATGCTGCGGCGGCGGACGATTCCGGCTCCGCCGGCGGAGCAGGCGGCGCTCGCGCTGCGGCAGCTGCGGGACACAGAGCTGTCGCCGGAGGCGTGGGAGGACGTGGTGCTGCCGGCGCGGGTGCGCGGATACAGGGCGGAGCTGCTTGAAAAGGCGCTCGGCGCGGGCGAGGTATTCTGGCGGTACGGCGACGGGCGGGTGAGCTTTCACCTGTACGAGGACGAGGATTTTGACGCGGAGATTCCCGTGCCGGAGGATTTGAGCGGGTATGAGCGGGAGATTCTGGCGTTTTTGCGCGCGCGGGGCGCGAGTTTTGCGCGGAGTCTGCCGACGGCGCGGGCGGGGGAGACGCAGTCCGAGGCGCTGTTCTCGCTGATTCGGCGCGGACTTGTGCGCTGCGACAGCTTTGCGCCGGTGCGGAGGCTCGGCGACGAGCGGCCGAAGTCGGAGGCGGAGATGAAACGGCTCGCGCGGGCGCGTTCCGCGGCGCTGACGGGGCGGTTCGAGGCGGCGAGGCCGCTGCGGGAGCTGACCGTCGAGGAGAGGATTGAGTGGATATTTGACAGCGAGGTAGTGATGTGCCGCGAGACGGCGCGCGGGCGCGTGGACTGGGGCGCAGCGCTCGAAAAACTGCGGCTTTGGGAGCTGACGGGCCGGGCGCGGCGCGGGTATTTCGTCGAAGGGCTCGGTGGGGCGCAGTTCATTCGCGGCGCGGACGCGGAGCAGACGACGCTCGCGCTCTCCTCGGCGCGGGAGGATATAGTGTGGATTTCGGCGGTGGACCCGGCACAAAAGTGGGGCAAGACGCTCGCACATCGCGAGGGTCGCGCGTTCCTCGCGGTGCCGGGGACGGCCGTCGCGCTTGCGGGCGGGCTGCCGGTGGCGGTTTTTGAGCGGCGCGGCGCGGCGCTGCGGCTGTTTGACGGGGCGGACGCGTCGGCGGTGCTGTCATCGTTCGCGCGGGAGTTCTCGCTCGGGACGGTGTACGCCGGGGCGCGGCGCGTCACGGTGAGGGAGTACCCGGAGGGTGCGGCGGAGGCGCTGCGCGCGGCGGGC
>JAISKU010000138.1 GCA_031261245.1 Oscillospiraceae bacterium
CTTCACGCCCGTCTGCGCGTCGTCGAAGTTGCCGACGACGGAGCACACGCCGACGTTGCCGCCCTCCTGCGTCATCATCTGCAGCTTCTGCACGTCGGACACGCCGTCGCGCGGATAAAACACCATTATCTTTATCCTCGGCACGTCGGAGAAGCCCTCGAGCGCCGCCTTGCCCGTGTCGCCGCTCGTCGCGACGAGAATACACACGTCGCGCGTCTCGCCCGTCTTGCCGAGCGCCGACGAGAGCAGCCGCGGCAGCATTTGCAGCGCGATGTCCTTGAACGCGCTCGTCGGCCCGTGCCACAGCTCAAGGAACGCCGTGCCGGCGCCCAGCTTCCGCAGCGGGGCCGCCCCGCCGTCGTCGAATTTCGCCTCGCCGTACGCCTCGCGCGCGAACGCCGTCAGCTCCTCCCGCGTAAAATCGTCGAGGAACAGGCTCATGATGTACCCCGACCGCTCCGGGTACGCCATGTCCGCGAGCTTTTCGAGCTCACCCGGCGCGAGCGCAGGGATGCGCTCCGGCACTAAAAGCCCGCCGTCGCGCGACAGCCCGCGCAGAATCGCCTCCGCGCCCGTCAGCGACACATTTTTGTCTCTTGTACTGAGGTATCGCATAAAATTTCTCCTTAAATTGCCGTTTTACAGAGTATACATGAAAGCTCCCCCGTTTGTAAAGCACGATTTATCCGAAAATTAGGTATTGACACGGCGGGAAAACCGTGCTACACTCACAGGCAATTCAATATCTCATAAACCGATGACGCGGAAGTAAAGACCGGATATGCACCTACAGAGAGTTGGGAGGGTGGAAACCAACGGAGCGCAGCCTGTCAAATGGTCCGCCGAGGGCATGTCGAAAGCGGCGCAAACCGCGAGTATCACATGACGTTGCGTCACACGTGAGTTGACAGGGGCGTGTTTGCGTTCCGAAAGAGCGGGGATTTCCCCGAAGCAAGGTGGCACCGCGGATTTTACAGTCCGTCCTTGACAAAATTATTTTGTCGGGGGCGGATTTTTTGCGTTCCCCGAAAAGGAGGAAAACATGCGAACCTTTGAGCAAACCGAAAAGGCCGCGCGCGGCTACGCCACCGTACCGGTGTACGACGTTATCGAGACGGGCGCGCGCACGCCCGACAACGTGTTCCCGATTCTCAAAAACCTCTCGCGCCAGTGCTTCATACTCGAGTCGGCGGAGGGCGCGGACAGACACGGGCGGTACACCTTCCTCGGGTACGACCCCAAGCTTGAGATCACCTGCCGCGCGGGCGAATTCAAGCTGCGCGGCGGCGCGGAGATAACCCTCCCCGACGCCGACCCGTCGGAGCAGATACGCAAAATCATCGAGGAGAACCGCGCCCCGCGAATCCCGGAGCTGCCGCCGTTCGCGGGCGGCCTCGTCGGGTACTTCTCTTACGACTACATCAAGTACGCGGAGCCCTCGCTCGACCTCGGCGCGGAGGATCTTGAGGGCTTCAAGGACGTCGATCTCATGCTCTTCGACAAGGTGATCGCGTTCGACAACCTCGAGGAGAAAATAATCCTCATCGTGAACATCAAAACCGACGCGTTGCTCGAGAACTACAACCGCGCCGCCGAGGAGATCGCCAGTATGCGCCGCATCGTCAAATTCGGTGACTCCGTGAAGCCGCCGAAGCTGCGCCTCAAGTCCGACTTCGCGCCGCTGTTCGACCGTGAGCGCTACTGCGCGATGGTAGAAACCGCAAAACACCACATCCGCGAGGGCGACATCTTTCAGGTCGTACTCTCGAACCGCCTCGCCGCCGAGGTGGAGGGCAGCCTGTTCGACACGTACTGCGTCCTGCGCGAGACGAACCCCTCCCCGTACATGTTCTATTTCTCGAGCGACGACATTGAGATCGCGGGAGCCGCGCCGGAGACGCTCGTCAAGCTGCGCGACGGCGTCGTCTCGACCTTCCCCCTCGCCGGAACGCGTCCGCGCGGCGCGACGGCGGAGGAGGACGCGCAGCTTGAGCGCGAGCTGCTTTGCGACCCCAAGGAGCTCTCGGAGCACAACATGCTCGTAGACCTCGGGCGCAACGATATAGGCAAAATCAGCGACTTCGGCTCGGTCAAGGTCGAGGAGTACCTGACGGTGGAGCGCTTCTCCCACGTCATGCATCTCGGCTCGACAGTCACGGGCAAGCTGCGCGACGGCCTCGGCGGGGCCGACGCCGTGAACGCGCTCCTGCCCGCCGGGACGCTGTCCGGCGCGCCGAAAATACGCGCGTGCGAGATAATCGGCGCGCTCGAGGGCAACCGCCGCGGCATCTACGGCGGCGCGATCGGCTACCTCGCGTTCAACGGCGACATGGACACGTGCATCGCGATCCGCATCGCGTTCAAGAAAAACGGCCGCGTGTTCGTCCGCTCCGGCGCGGGAATCGTCGCGGACAGCGTGCCGGAGACGGAGTTCCGGGAGTGCATCAACAAGGCTCAGGCCGTGATTGACGCGATAAAGGAGGCGGCGGAATGATTCTCCTCATCGACAACTACGACAGCTTCTCCTACAATCTCTACCAGCTCGTCGGCGCGATCTCCCCGGACATAAAAGTCCTCCGCAACGACGCGTTCACGCTTGCTGACATTGCCGAGCTCGCGCCGTCGCGCATCATCATCTCCCCCGGCCCCGGCAGACCGCGCGACGCCGGTCTGTGCGAGGACGTGATCCGCGAATTTGCCGGAAAAATCCCGATTCTCGGCGTGTGCCTCGGACATCAGGCGATATGCGAGGTGTACGGCGCGACGGTAACTTACGCAAAACAGATAATGCACGGCAAAACCTCGGAGATAAGCCTCGATTTGAGCTGCCCGATCTTCGCGAAGCTGCCCGCCGTCATCACCGGCGCGCGTTACCACTCTCTCGCCGCCGCGCCCGACACGATTCCCGACGCGCTGCGCGTCACCGCGACGACCGCCGACGGCGAGATAATGGCTGTCGCCCACCGCGAACACGCGGTCTACGGCGTGCAGTTTCACCCCGAGAGCGTGCTCACGCCGCTCGGCGGCAAAATACTCGAAAATTTCATCGGAGGTAATTTCAATGATTAAGGAAGCGATACTGAAAGCGTCGAGCCGCGAAAATCTCGCGTTCGACCTCGCCGAGGGCGTCATGGACGAGATAATGTCCGGCGCGGCGTCGGATATCCAGATGGCCGCGTACCTCACCGCGATGAGCGTCAAGGGTGAGACGATAGACGAGATCACCGCGTCCGCCGCCGGAATGCGCAAACACTGCGTGCGTCTGCTGCACGACATGGACGTCTTGGAAATCGTCGGCACCGGCGGCGACCGCTCCGACTCCTTCAACATCTCCACGACCTCCGCCGTCGTCATCTCCGCCGCCGGCGTGCCCGTCGCGAAGCACGGCAACCGCGCCGCGTCGAGCAAGTCCGGAGCCGCCGACGTGCTCGAGGCGCTCGGCGTGGACATCACCGTCCCGCCGGAGAAGAGCCTCGAGCTGCTCAAATCCATAAATCTCTGCTTCCTCTTCGCGCAGAACTACCACATCGCGATGAA
>JAISKU010000025.1 GCA_031261245.1 Oscillospiraceae bacterium
TTTTCCAAAAAAGAGTTGAAATGCGCGCGGAAAAATGATAAAATATCGACAGTAATAAACTCCCGGCACGGGATCGACAAAATAACGCTTTTGGAGGTAGAACAAATGAGCGAAAAAAAGTATATCGGCGTATTTGACACGGTGGAGGAGGCGATTGACGCGGCGTTAATCGCGCAGAAGTCGCTGATGGCCAGCTACACCATCGACCAGCGCCAGACGATGATCGAGAACATCAAGAAATACGCGCTTGATAACCTCGACACCATCTGCCACAAGGAGGTCGACGAATCCGGCTACGGACGCTACGAGGATAAGCTTGAGAAAAACTGGGGAAGCTTCCTGTGGACGCCCGACACGAAGGACGTTCCGGAGACGACGTACTTCGGCTCAAAGGGCTTGACGGTTGAGTATTACGCGCCGTTCGGCCTCATCGGAGCCGTGACGCCCGTCACGAACCCGGCCTCGACGATTGTCGCGAACTCGATCTGCAACCTCGCGGTCGGCAACGCGATCATCTTCAACCCGCACCCGGCCGCGCCCGACGCGGCGGCGTTCACGACCGACCTCGTAAACCGCGCGATAATCGAGGCGGGAGGCCCCGCGAACCTCGTCGTCATCCCCTCGACGCCGACGATGGCGACGCTCGACACGATTATGCACCACCCGGCGATCCGTCTGCTTCTAGGCACGGGCGGCCCCGCGATGGTAAAGGGCCTCATGGCCTCCGGCAAGAAGGTTATCGCGGCCGGCCCGGGCAACCCCCCGTCGCTCGTGGACGCGTCGGCGGATATTCCGTTCGCGGCGCTCAACCTCACGATGAGCTCGACGTTCGACAACAACATTCTCTGCGTCGGCGAGAAAGAGGCGTTCGTCGTGGACGAGGTATTCGACGAGTTCATGGTCGAGATGGGCAAGGAGATGGTTGACGAGCACAAGCAGGAGGCGGAGCGTATTCTGCGCGACGTAGTCGGCAAGAATCCCCCCACGGGAGACTACAAATTCAAGAACGTGCTGCTGACGCCCGAACAGGTGGAGACGATCACGGAGCTCTGCCTCATTCCGCCCACGGAGCCGGAGGGCGAGTGGACGGCGAACAAGAAGTTCGTCGGCAAGGACTGCCGCGTCATCCTCGAGGCGGCCGGAATCAAGGTCGAGGGAGACCCGCGCCTCGCGTACTTTGAGGCGCCGAACGACCACCCGTTTGTGCAGACGGAGCAGATGATGCCGATTTTCCCGATCGTGCGCGTCAAGGACTTCCAGGACGGCATCGAGAAGGCCGTTTTCGCCGAGCACGGCAACGTGCACTCCGCGTCCATCTGGACGAAGGATCTGTTCCACGCCACGGAGTTCGGCAAGCGCATAAACACGACGGTCTACGTCATGAACGGACGCACGTTCGCGGCGTTCGGCCTCGGCGGACAGGGCTCCAACTCCCCGACAATCGCCACGCCGACGGGCGAGGGCGTCACGGGGCCGCAGAGCTTCGCGCGCAAGCGCCGCTTCGTCATGGCGAACGGCCAGGGATATACAATATAACATAATTATTGGCAAGAAAGGCCGCCGCGAGAGCGGCGGCTTTTCATCATTGTAACAGGAGGCCTATATGAAAATTACAAGCTTTGCCGACCTCGCGAGCGAGGCCGCGAAAATGACGAAAAAGACGGTCGTCGCCGTCGTGCAGGCGCAGGATGAGCACACGCTCGACGCCATAGTCAACGCGAAGAGGGAGCATATCGTGGACGCGCTGTTAATCGGCGACGAGGCGAAAATCAGAGAGCTTCTCGCGCACCTCGGCGCGGACGCGGGGGACTTTGAGATCGTTCCCGCAGCGAGTCAGGAGGAGGCGCTTAAGCTCGCGGTGGAGAATATCCACGCGGGACGCGCGTCCGCAATCATGAAGGGGAAGCTGGAGTCCGCGGACTTTCTGCGCGCCGTGGTGACGAAGGAGAACAATCTGCGCGGCGACGGGAAGCTGTCGCTCGTCGGGTTCTACGAGACCAAGGCGTACCACAAGCTGTTCGCGGTCTCCGACATGGGCATGAACATGACGCCCGACCTCGACACGAAGCGCGCGATTCTGGAGAACGCCGTCGGGCTGCTGCGCAAGCTCGGCGTCGGGACGCCGAAGGTCGCGGTGCTGTCCGAGTCGGAGAAGCCGAACGCGAAGATTCCGGCGTCGGTGGACGCGGCGGAGCTGAAAAAGCTGTACGACGCGGGGGAGATCGCGGGGTGCGTCGTCGAGGGGCCGATATCGTTCGATCTGGCGACGAGCGCGGAGGCCGCGAAGATTAAGGGGTACGACAGTCCCGTCGCGGGCGACGCGGATCTGCTGCTCGTGCCCGATATCGTCTCCGGGAACATCTTAGTCAAGTGCCTGACCGGTATGGCGGGCGCGACGACGGCGGGGACGATTCTCGGGGCGAAGGTTCCGGTGATAATGATGTCGCGCTCGGCGGAGGCGGCGGATAAGTTCTACGGTATAGCGCTCGCGGCTGTCGCGGCGCAGTGAGGAGAGAAGATGGATAAGAAATATCGCATCCTCGCCGTCAATCCCGGCTCCACCTCGACGAAAATCGCGCTGTTTGAGGACTACGACGAGGTGTTTTCGGAGAACATCAACCACTCGGCGGAGGATTTGAAGTCGTTTAATGAGATTCAGGATCAGCTCGGCTACCGCGCGGAGACGGTCGAGCAGACCGTGTTGTCCAAGGGGTGCAAAATGGAGGACGTGGACGTGTTCGTCGGGCGCGGCGGCGGTCTGCTGCCGCTTATCGGCGGGACGTACAGGGTGACGCCGCTGCTTGTTGACCACGCGTCGCGCGGCATGACGGGGCAGCACCCGGCGCAGCTCGCGAGCCAGATTTGCAGGAAGTTCGCGGACAAGTACGGCAAGGAGGCGTTCGTTGTGAACCCGCCGGACGTGGACGAGTTCGACGAGGTGTCGCGCGTCGCGGGGCTGAAGGACGTGTACCGCGAGAGCCACATTCACGCGCTCAACCAGAAGGAGATCGCGATACGCTTCTGCGCGGCGCGCGGGCTGAAGTACGAGGACGTGAACCTCGTGATCTGCCACCTCGGCGGCGGAATCTCCGTCACGGCGCACAAAAAGGGGCGCATGATAGACTCGAACGACATAATCAAGGGCTCCGGCCCGATGACGCCGACGCGCGCGGGCGATCTGCCGTACGCGAAGGTGCTCGACCTCGCGTACTCGGGCGAGTACACGAAAAAGCAGCTCACCGACCGCCTGAACAAGAACGGCGGACTTACGGATATCTTCGGCACCGCCGACGTGCGGGACGTGATGAAGCTCGCGGAGCAGGGGAGTCACCACGCGCAGATAGTCTATGAGGGGCTTATCCTCCAGAACGCGAAGTACGCGGGCGCGATGGCCGTCGCGCTGAAGGGGAAGGTGGACGCGATTATCCTCACGGGCGGCATCTCGCACAGCGCGGACTTCACGGGGAAGATGAAGGAGTACCTGTCGTGGATTGCGGAGGTCGTCGTGATGGCGGGTGAGTTTGAGCTCGAGGCGCTCGGCGCCGGCGCGCTGCGCGTTCTGCGCGGCGAGGAGCAGGCGCGGGAGTACACGGGCGTCCCGGTGTGGGACGGGTTCGGGGAATAGAACGCAATACAAAAAAGAGACTGCAAGGCAGTCTCTTTTTTTTGTGGGTGGGCGTGTAGGGAACGGCGGGCGATTGATAATCGCCCCTACAGGGACGCGGGGGATTTGATTTTTTCGAGAAGCTCGCGTTTGGCGGGGATGTAGCCGTCGGGGACGCGCTCTAAGTAATCCTCGAAGCTGATTTTGCCGCGCACGAGCAGGTTGTCGAGCGTGTTCATCGAGGCGAGCTCCGACCAGTACGCCGACGCGCCGACGTCGAGCTTCAGCGACAGCTCAAACCCGCCGAGGCGCTCAAAATCGAAGTGCTTGTCGCCGAACGCGCGCTCTCCGTAGTACGCGCGCATGAAGTCGATGTAGATGCGGCCGAGGTCCTCGAGCGCCTGATAGAGGTTCGCGCGCGTCAGCTCGTTCGGCACGGCGGAGGCCTTTTGCAGCGCGATTATCGCCGAGGTGTTGTCGGGACGCACTTCGCCGAGCGCCGCGGGCGTCGCGCCGAGGAACGTCTGCGTGTAGCTGATGGCGGCGTCGATGAACTGCGCGATCTGCGGGGAGACGTGCGCCGGGTCGATTATGCGCGCCGCGCCGGTCACGTCGCCGCCGAGGACGGGAATCGCCGCGCCGACGCGGTTGTCCCACTTCGCGATGCGCGCGCGGTCGTAGACGACCTTGGGATACGCCGTCGTCATGAGGGAGATCATGCTCATCGCGAAGAGCTTGTTCACGAACACCTGATTCGGGATCAGCCCCGTAATCATCGCCTGGCCGTGGTAGGAGTTGCGGATGTAGTCCCACGGCAGCCAGATGAGCGGGTAGAGCGCGAGACCCGTGTCCCACGGTGAGCGGAGCATGACGCCCTTTGCGGATTCGCAGCACCAGACGGTTCGCGTCTGCGCGTCCTTCCACAGGCGCATGAGCACGGTGACGCGCGCGTCGTCCTCGCGCAGCTCGCGCGGGAGCAGCTCCGCGTCGGAATCGGGCAGGACGAGCGCGGGATCCGCGCCGTTTTGCAGCGCGGTTTCGCGGGCGTCGCCAATCATCACGCGGTGGGAGACGATAATGTACGGCTGCTCCTGCACGTGGCGGGAGTTGACGTTGCCGAAGAAGACGCGCGAGTTCTCCACCACCTCCGTCGTGACGGCGCCCTGACGGCCCGCGCCGTTCGGCCTGTCGGCGTCCCAGCGGACGAAGAGGCAGCCGTCGCCGTCAACGGCGGAGTTGCGCAGCAGCTCGCGTATCAGCGCGTGGAGGCTGTTCGTCTCGAATATCGCGTCGAGCTCCGAATTTACCGCCGCGACAGCGCCGTCGGGCGCCGTGCCGAGCGCGGAGGCCGTGATTTTCGCCGAGGAGGACGTGAGGCCCGCGACGGTGAACAGCACGGCGCGCTTGAGGAAGTTGAACACGGGCGTCGGGAGCCCGTTTGAGCGCACGCCCTCCCACTGCTTGCCGACGAAAAAGTTCTCGTTGTTGCGCACGGTGTCGAACAGGCCGAGCTCGCGCTTGTAGTCGAGGCCGCGCCTGTACTCGAGGTAGACGGACGCTTCGGTGAGCTTTCTCATTTCGCGCAGCCCTCCTCCTCGTCAGGTGGCAGCGCGTAGCCCATGATGCTCGCGATCGCCTCGGAAAAGCGGCGCTCCTCCGCCTCGGATTTTTCGGACAGCGCGACGTTCGGCGCGTCGCCGCGGCGCGCGCGCGCCTCGAGCCGCGCGATGCGGCGGTCAAGCGTGACGGCGAACGCGATGAGCGCGAGGTACAGGATATCCGTCAGAATGATGGCTATCAGTTCCATGATTTTTGCTCCTTTCGGTATTGTTGTGCCGCTGAATATACCGAGGGGGCGCGGTTTGTCAAGTGGAAGGTACAAAAAACCCCCCGAACCGGAGTTCGGGGGGTTTTTTATGTAGCGGTTTTTTAGCCGATTGCGGTGAGGCCGCCGTCGGGGTAGAGGATGTTGCCCGTCATGAAGTCGGACGCGGGTGCGGAGAGGAATACCGCCGTGCCGACGATGTCCTCCGGCTCGCCCATCTTGCGCATGGGGTTGCCGTCGCCCTGCTGTTTCAGATACTGCTCTATCGTGACGCCCGCCTCGGCCGCGCGCTTCTCAAACACGCTGACCATCATCGGCGTCGCCGTGATGTTCGGGCCGATGGCGTTGACCGTCACGCCGAACGGGCCGAACTCGCTCGCGAGCTGCTTTGTGAGCATGTCAACTGCGCCCTTTGTCGTGCAGTAGCCGGCGTTGCCGGTGCCCTTTGTGGCGATTTTGCCGCGCACGGAGGACAGGTTGACGATCTTGCCGTAGCCGTTCTCCTTGAAGTGGCGGCCGAAGTGCTTCGCGGCGATCATGAAGCTCGTCACGTTCGCGTCGAGCATCTGGCGGAACACGTCGATGTCGAAATCGAGCGCGTCCTGCTTCTTGTTGAAGCCCTGTGCGTTCACGAGAATCGTGACCTTGCCGAGCTTCGCGGCGGCTGTCTTGACGAGCGCCTCGACGTCAGCCTCGACGGAGGCGTCGCCCGCGGCGTACTCGACGGTCTTGCCGGTGGCGGCCTGGAGCTCCGCCTGAGCCTTTTTCAGGGAATCCTCCTTGCGGGAGGAGATGAGCACGTTCGCGCCCGCCTCAATGAGACCCTGCGCGATAGCCTGCCCGAGGCCGCCCGCCCCGCCGATGACGACGGCGCCCTTGCCTGTGAGATCAAAAAGATTTGCCATTATAAAAACTCCTTTCAAAATAGAATACTGTTTTTATTGCCGAATGTTGCGGATTAGGTCGTAGGGGCGATTAGTAATCGCCCGAAAAACAGACCGTAATGAGCGGGCGATTGATACCCCTCGGGGCACAGGTAATCGCCTATACAGAAGAATACAAACAAACCGGCGGGCGATTGATAATCGCCCCTACGGCAGTTGACGAAAATGCAGCGATATTTACAGCGCCTCGATTATGGTCGCCTGGCCCATGCCGCCGGCGATGCAGAGCGCCGCGAGGCCGTATTTGTTGCCGCGTTTGCGCATTTCATGCAGCAGCGTGACGAGAATGCGGCAGCCGGAGGAGCCGACGGGGTGGCCGAGCGCGATTGCGCCGCCGTTGACGTTCGTGATCTCCTCGTTGAGGCCGAGCTCGTGCACAACCGCGATGGACTGGGCGGCGAACGCCTCGTTGAGCTCGATGAGCTCTATATCGTCGAGCGTCAGATTCGCGCGGGCGAGCGCCTTTTTGACCGCGGGAACCGGGCCGATGCCCATGATGCGCGGGTCAACGCCGCAAACGGCGTAGGAGACGAAGCGCGCGAGAGGCTTGAGCCCGAGCTCCTTTGCCTTGCCGGCGGCCATGATGAGCATCGCCGACGCGCCGTCGTTGCGCCCGGAGGCGTTGCCGGCCGTGACGGTGCCGCCGTCCTTTTTGAACGCCGCGCCGAGCTTCGCGAGCTTTTCGAGCGTGGTCTCACGCGGGTACTCATCCGTGTCGAAAACGATGGGGTCGCCCTTTTTCTGCGGGATTACGACGGGGACGATCTCATCCTTGAATTTGCCCTCTTTGATGGCGGCGGCGGCGCGCTGCTGGCTGCGGAACGAGAACGCGTCCATCTCCTCGCGCGTGACGCCGAATTTATCGACGATATGCTCTCCCCCCGCCATGCCCATGTTGAACACGCCGTACTTCTCCTGCGGCTGGGCCTGAAACTGACCCTCCGTGAGGCTGTCAAAAAGCGTCGTGTTGCCGGTGCCGAGCCCGTAGCGCGCCCCGCGAATGTAGAACGGCGCGGTGGACATGCTCTCCGTGCCGCCGGCGATTACGACGTCCTTGTCGCCGACCTGTATGCTCATGACGCCGTTCACGACGGCGGTCATGCCGGAGGCGCACTGGCGCATTACGGTGTAGGCCGAGGCCTCCTCCGGAATCGCGGTACGCAGCGCGGCGATTCTGGCGACGTTCGGGTCGTGGGAGGACTGGCGGCAGTGGCCGAGTACGACCTCGCAGACCTCTTTCGGGTCGATGCCGCTGCGGTCGAGCACGCCCTGAATCACGGTGCGGGCAAGCTCCTCCGGGCCGACGTTTTTGAGTGTGCCGCCGATTGTTCCGACGGCGGTGCGACAGGCGTCGACGATGACTACTTCGCGCAAGGTTTGCATAAAAATTACTTCCTTTATTATTGATTTCCTATCAAGCTCCCCCGCTCGGCGGGGGAGCTGTCAGCGAAGCTGACTGAGGGGGCGGTGCGATGCCGTTGCCAAGCAGGGAGCGTCGTGGGTGCCCCCACCGTCGCCTTACGGCGACACCTCCCCCGCCAAGCGGGGAGCGTCGTGGGTGCGCCCCCACCGTCGCCTTACGGCGACACCTCCCCCGCCAAGCGGGGGAGGTTAAGCGCGCATATTTATTTCGCCAGATACGTCATGTCGACGTAATGATCCGCGTCGGTTTTTGCGGTATAGGACACGGGTTTGTAGCCGTCGGCGGTGATGGTGATTTTCGCGTCCTTGTTCTTCGGCAGCCACTCTATCTCCCAGTCGCCGAAGTAGTTCGTCTCCGTCTCAAACGTCTCACCGTCAACCTCAACTTTGACCTTCGCGCCGATGAAAACCTCCTCCTGCTCCGCGGGGTAGTACACGGTGCCCGCGAGGTAGACCGTCGGGACGTTGAGGTATTTTACGTTCGTCTCCTGACCCGCGAGCGGCTCCAGCTGTGTGTTGCGCTCCCGCGCGACGAGCTTGGAGATGTCGGAGTTCGGGTCGTCGAGGTCGCCGAAGATGAGCGCCTGATTCGGACACGCCTCCACACAGCGCGGCGCCTTGAGCTTGGGGTCGCCGAGGTACGCGAGGTACTCCGGGTCGTCGAGAAGCTCCGCGCACATTGTGCATTTCTGGGGAATCTCAAGCTCCTCATTCCAGTACACGGCGTTTATCGGGCACGCGTCAACGATCTGCTTCTGACCCTTGGACTTCTCGGGGTCGATTATGACGATTCCGTCGGGGCGCTTGTACACCGCGCCGTCTTTCGCGGCCTTTGCGCACGCGGGGTCGGCGCAGTGGGCGCAGAGCGTGGGAACCGTCGCGGTTTTGATTCTGCGGGAGTTGTCGCCGCGCTCCCACTCGCGCACGTCAATCCAGTACTGGCCCATCATCGGCTGGGCGGCCGAGAGCTTGGACGCGAAGCCGCAATGCTCATCCTTGCAGGCAGTGAAGCAGCAGTAGCACGCCATGCACATGCGGGAATCGACAGCAATACCGAGTCTCATATTATTCAGCCACCTTTCCGGCGTAAGCCAATTTAACCTTTGCCTGAATCGCCTCAAAGCCGTGACCCTCGATAATCTCAACGCACGTCTCGGCGTCCGGATCGGCTTCCTTTGCGACCTTGTCGAGCTTATGCTCAAAATGCTGAGTCTCCGGTATCTCTCCCTCGTACTTGCACACGTCGAGAAGCGTGGAGTTCGGGGCCATGCCGGGAACCATGTCGCCGATGAGGCGGCCTGGCGAGAGGAGGTTTACGCAGCCGCCGATGTCCATCGACGTCTCGCCGGGGACGACGGGGTTGTATATGCCCGAGGAGCCGTAGGCGTGGATCGTGTTCACCTCGACGCGGTACGTCACGCGCGCGACGCAGAGTACGCTACCGCGCTCATTGAACAGCAGCATCATGTCGCCCTCTTTGATTCCCTTTTCCGCGGCCTTTATCGGGTGGATGCGGGCGACGAGGTACGGGTTGCCCTTGATATACACGCGGTTTTCGGGAATCTCCCAGAACCACGGGGTTGAGGAGTTGTGCTGCGTGTGGTAGTCGAAGCGGGGGTGGGGCGTGATCAGGTGGAACGGGTATTTCTTCGCCTTGATCGAGCGGTGCCCCTCCCAAGAGGGCTTGTAGGTGGCGATGGGCGTGCGCGCCTCGTCGTTCGGCGCGTAGTAGAGCAGGGATTCAGACACAAACTCAAACTTGCCGGTGAAGGTGCCGAGCTTGCCCTCCTCCTGGAACGGCTTGTGGTTGGGCGTGTCGCACGGATAGCCCTCCGCGAACCAGCGGAAGCCGGGGTGGCGCTCCCAATTCTCCGGGACGCCCGCGACGTAGTAGCCCTTTTTCGTGAAATCCTCCCACGAGATTTTCTCGCACAGGTCGGATTTCTCCCACAGGCGCTTGCACCAGTCGAGCTCCGTGCGCCCCTCGTTGAATTTGTCGCCCCAGCCGAGGCGCTTTGCGACCTCGTTGAAGATCCAGTAGTCGGACTGGGAGTCCCACAGCGGCTCAATGGCCCTGTCCTGGAAAACCACGACTTGCCACGAGTTGCCCGTCTGCGAGTGCGACTGGTAGCCGCCGTTGCCGGAGTTGCACAGCTCACCGATGTCGTAGCGCTCAAGGTTGGTGCACGCGGGGAGAATCACGTCGGCGAAGCGCGCCTCGCCGTGGAAGTGGATGTCCTGATTGATGACAAACTCGAGCTCGGGCGACTGGTACATCTTGACCCACTTGTTCGTGTCGAGCATCGTGCCCATGAAGCAGCCGCCGTAGCGCCAGAAGCAGTGAACCTTGTTGTTGCCCGGCTTGGGATAGATGTTTTCCGTGAATTCGAGGTCGATGCCGCCGCCGCAGAAGCCCTCTCCGTACCACTCATAGTGGCCGTCGAGAATCGCGTCGGGGACGTTCGGCCGGTAGAGCTTCTGCGCGACGGAGTTGACCGCCGTCACGTCGGCCACTGGCTGGTTGGCAATCTGGGAGAGCGGGTCGGAGTACCCGCCGAACCAGAAGTTGTAGTCCATCGGCGCGCCGGTGGTGCCGGCCCAGATATTTTGGCCGGGCTTGCCCATGCCCTGCATCGCGAAGAGCTGAACCATCAGGCGGGCAAACTCCGTGCCGTTGGCCGTGCGGCACACGCCGCCGAAGCCGCCGCGAAGTCCCGAGCCGCCCATGGTTTTCGTCGTCGCCCAGCGGCGCGCGAACGCCTTGATATCGGCGGCGGGGATGCCCGTCTCGCGCTCCGCCCACAGCGGGGTTTTCGGCGTCTTGTCAACGCCGTTGCCGAGGATATAGTCGGCCCACTCATCAAAGCGGTGGGCGTGCTTTTCGATGTATTCCTTGTCGTAGCTCCCCTCGGTCAGCCAGACGTGCGCGATACCCTCGCACAGCGCGGCGTCGGTGCCGGGGCGCGGCCCGAACCACTTGTCCGCCTGCTTGACGGAGGAGAAGTTGTTGTACGGGTCGATGTAGATGAACTGCACGCCGAGGTCGTCGAGCCAGTGGCGCCACATCGTGGACTCGTTACCGGCGTAGCCGCCGCGCGTCGTGTCCGGGTCGTGCGACCACATGACCATCGTCTCGACGTTCTGAAGCGCGTCCTCAAGCAGGTCAAACGCCTCCGTGCCGCCGAGACGCCAGTAGTAGCCGTAGGTGTGCGGCGCGCCCCACGTGAAGCCCTCCCACGAGTCGGGGTTGTCCTTTATCTCGGTATAGCCGAGCATACGGAAAAAGCGGGCGAACGTGGACAGCTTGTACCCGACGAGACCCCACGAGTGGTGGGAGCCTGTACAGGCGGTGATCGTCTCCTTGCCGTACTTGGTTTGCAGACGGTTGATCTCGCGCGCGATGAGGTCGAGAACCTCGTCCCAGCTCGCGCGGCGGTAGCCTGAGGAGCCGCGATTGCCCGTGTTGCGGTTTTTGCCGTCGGGCGTCTCCACGAAGTCCTCACGGATCATCGGGTAGCGGATGCGGTCATAGGAGTACGCGCGGTTTTTCTCCGTGAGGGCGATGAACGCGGGCTGCGCCTTGCGGTTCGGAGTGAATTCCTTGCCGCGGGCTTTAATGACCCAGCCCTTGGGGTCGTTGTTGTCAAATACAATGGGGCGGACACGGCGGATTACGCCGTTTTCCGTGTGTATGGCGATGGGGCCGCCGACACATATGCTGTGGGTAACTTTTTCAGCCATTA
>JAISKU010000056.1 GCA_031261245.1 Oscillospiraceae bacterium
CATGTGAAAAAAAGGGGCGTAAGCCCCTTTTTTCAGATTCTCTCCTTGACCTTCGCCTTTTTGCCTATGCGGTCGCGCAGATAGTAGAGCTTCGCCCTTCTGACCTTGCCGCGCCTAACCGTCTCCACCTTCTCAATCGTGGGCGAGTGCACCGGGAAAACCTTCTCGCAGCCGACGTTGTAGGAGATGCGGCGCACGGTTATCGTCTCGTTGACGCCGCCGTGCTTTTTCGCGATTATCGTGCCCTCGAACGCCTGTGAGCGCTCGCGGTTGCCCTCCTTGATGCGCACTGTGACGCGCACCGTGTCGCCGACGTTCATCGGTGGCAGCTCGGGCTTCATGTACTTCTCGCCTATCAGTTTTACAAGATCCATTATCTTTCTCCTTCTCAGGGGACGTTCATGCCTCAGAAGCATTGTGGACAGAGGACCGTCCGTAATTAGCCCGTGGATTGTACCATATCCGAAACCAAAATGCAATACTATTTCAAAAATTTTTCAATTTTTTCGCTATCTCCGCAAATTCCGGTATCCCGAGCGTCTCACCGCGCGCGAGCGCGCCTATGCCGCACCCCGTCACAACCTCGCCTATCGCGTCCTTTGAGAGTCCGAAGCCGCCCGCCGCGAGCGCGTTGACGAGCGTCTTGCGCCGCTGCGCGAACGCCGCCTTCACGACGCGGAAGAAGAAGTCCGCGTCCGCGACCTCCTCCGGCTGCGCGCGCGGTATAAGCCGCACAACGCTCGACGTGACCTTCGGCGCCGGCAAAAAACTCTCCGGAGGCACGTCAAAAAGCAGCTGCGCGTCCGCGTGAAATCTCACGAACACCGTGAACGCCCCGTAGTCCTTCGTCCCCGGCTTTGCCGTAATCCTGTGCGCGACCTCGCGCTGCACCATCAGCGTTACCGCCTCAAACGCCCCGCACTCTAAAAGCGCGGCTATCGCCGGCGCGGTGATGTTGTACGGCAGATTCGCGGCCGCAACCTTGCGCGGCAGCTCCGGCCGCCTCGCCATCAGCTCCGCGATATCGCGTTTCAGCGCGTCGCCGCGAATTATCTCGCGGTTCGGGCAGTCCGCCAGCGTCTCGTCGAGCATCGGCAAAAGCGCCCCGTCGAGCTCGACGGCCGTCACAAATCCCGCCCGGCGGCACAGCGCCGCGGTCAGCGCGCCGATACCCGGCCCGATCTCCAGAACGTGCGTGCGCGCGTCAAGTCCCGCCGCGTCGGCGATGCGCTCCGGAATCTCCGGGTCGATCAGAAAGTTCTGCCCCATCGACCGCGAGAACCGGAACCCGTGCCGCGCGAGAAGCGCCCTTATCTCAACCTCACGGCTCACGTCACAACCGTCGCGAGCCGTTTTTGCTTCCTGTTGTACATATAGATGAACACGACGCATATCACAATCGACGGCACGGAGGCTATCGGCGAGGCGAGGCCGAGCAGGAAAAGCCCGCGGTTCACATCGTCCGTCAGACTCGTAAACAAAAACGACAGCGGTATGCGCACACCGAACGTCGCTATCATGCTGTGCACCATCGACACGCTCGACATTCCACAGCCGCTCAGGAACGAGTTCATGCAGAACACAAACGACACGAGCATCAGGTCAATCGAGAACGTGCGCAGATAATTCGCCGCGCCGAGTACGACCTCCGGCTTCCCGTTCGCGAATATCCCGCAAATCTGCTCCGGAATTATCTGGCACAGCGCGCACAGCACGATTTCAATGGCCAGCGAGTACCCGATACCGTACTTCAGCGCGCGCAGCGCCCTGTCGCGCTTGCCCGCACCGAGATTCTGCGCCGACACGGCGGCGAGCGCGCTGCCGAACGACTGCGGAATCATCCCGCCGAGGCTGAACACCTTCGAGATCAGCCCGACGGACGCCCCGGCGACGACGCCCATCGCGTTTACTATGCCCGTTATTATCATAAAGGAGAGCGTCACGAGCAGATCCTGTAGCCACAGCGGCACCCCGACCTTGAAAATGCTCGCGAACGACTCCTTGTGAAACCCGAAGTCGCGTTTTTTGAACGCAAACGGGAATCTGCGGCGTATAAGCCAAATCCCTATGACGGAGAACGTCACGAACTGCGAGACGCTCGTCGCGAGCGCGACGCCCATCGCGCCCCAGCCGAGCGCCCCGGCGAATATGAAGTCGAGCACGATGTTCGCCCCCGCGCCTATCGCGCCGACTATGCTCGGCGTGCTCGAATTGCCGAGCCCGCGCGCGATCGCGCATATGACGTTGTACCCTATGCTGAACGGAATCCCGATAATCGTAAACGCCAGATATGACAGCGCCGCCGGCCTCGCCTCGTCCGGCGTCTGAAGCGCCGTCAGCAGCGGCTGCCTGAATATCGCGATAATCGCCGTCACGAAAACCGCGAGCAGCACCCCGACAAACAGAAACGTCCCCACGGCGCGCGCGCAGCCCTCGTCGTCGCGCTCGCCTATTTTGCGCCCGACGAGCACGGTTCCGCCCGTGCAGATGCCTATCGTACACGCGAACACGATGTTCATCACCTGAGAGCCCGTCGATACGCCCGCGATTACCTCCTGCCCGGAGAAGTGGCCCACGACGAACAGATCCACCGCCCCGTAGAGCGCGGACACAAGTCCCGCCGCGAGAAACGGCCACGCAAAGCGCAGCAGCAAAACCGGTATCGAGCCCTGCGTCAGGTCAAGGCCGAATTTCTTATCTTTCTTCATCTGTCTCCTTCAACTGTACCGTCTGTTCAATATGGTATCTCGGTCTGCGCTTCGTCTCCGTGAACGTCCGCCCCACATACTCCCCGACGATGCCGAGCGCGCACGTCACAAGTCCGCCCACAACCCACACCGACGCCAGCACAAGACGCGAGTACGGCGCGAAAATCAGCAGCGCCACCGCCGCCAGAATCATCAGGAAGCCGAGCGTCTTGATAAGCCGCAGCGGCTTCGTGGACATGCTCGTCACACCCGTCGCCGCGAGCCTGTACAGGCTCTTCACCGTGTACTTCGTCTCGCCCGCGTTCCGCGCGCCGCGCTCGTACTCGACGACCGCCGTCTTGAAGCCCAGCAGCGGCACGACCCCGCGTATGAACATGTCCCGCTCCCCGTACTCGTCGAGCGCGTCGAGCGCCCGCCTCGACAGCAACCGGAAGTCGGAGTGGTTGTACACGGTGCCGCACTCGAGCCACGTCAGCAACTTGTAGTACGCCTGCGCCGAAAAGCGCTTGAAAAACGTGTCCGTCTCGCGCTTTGAGCGCACTCCGTACACCACGTCCGCGCCCGCGAGATACTCGTCCACCATTCTGTCCACGGCGCCGATGTCGTCCTGCAAATCCGCGTCCGTGGTTATCACCATGTCGGCGAACTCCCGCGCCGTGTCAAGCCCCGCCATTATCGCGTTCTGCGTACCCCTGTTGCGTGAGAGCTTCACGCCCGCGAATTCCGTGTACTTTTCGCACAGCCCCGCGATGATTTTCCACGTCGCGTCGCGCGACCCGTCGTCCACGAGCAGCACGCGGCTGCGCCCGGAAGCCTTGCCCTCGCTCACGAGCTGCCTCAGCTTTCCGAGCATCACCTCAGATGTCGGCGGCAGCGCCGCCTCCTCGTTGTAGCACGGTATCACAATATAAAGTGTATTTTTCATATGGCACAGTATAGCATACAGTTTTCAGGCATTGCAAGAACTTATTACACAATATTTCCGATGTTAATCAATTATTATTGGTGAAAGCTTCCACTCCGCGCCGCCGGCGCGCATCGCCGCGTCCGCGTAGCCGAGGTTGTACAGGTCCGTCGCCGCCGCCTCAAGCTCCAAAAGCCGCGAGGCGGACGGCTTTGTTATCACCGGCAGCGCCGATTCCTCCGCAATCTCCCGCAGCAGCGCGCACCCCGTCGCGTTCGCCGCGAGCACGCGGATATACCGCGGCGTTTCGGGCAAATCGTCACGAATCCCTATCGCGGCGCACAGCAAAAACCGCCGCACGCGGCTCATCGCGTACCGCCTCGTCTTTATCAGCGACGCGACCTCCGCGACGCTCCCGCCCATCCCGCAATACCGCGCCGCGCGCTCCGCGAGGCCGTCGCCGCCGCCCCGCACGCGCCCCCACTCATCCGCCGTCATTGCGCGCAGCCGCGAGAGTATCGCGATATCGAGATTTTCGGGAAACATCGGCACACCGAGCGCCGTGTTCTCCACTCCCCGCAGCTCACCGCGCGCCGCCGTGGCCGAAACGCCCGGCTCGCGCCTCACGCAGATAAATTCCGGCGCCGCGCCAAGCCTTTCCGCCGCGCGCAGATACTCGACGCCGAGCAGATTGTTCGGCGACCTCATTATATCCGCCCCACCGCCGAGCAGCGCCTCGAGCGCGCTCTGCCGCGCCGCCCCGTAGGACAGCCCTCGCGTGAGCGCCTCGCGCGTCGCCTCCTCGCACGCCTCAGACGAGCACGCCGCGGCGCATTTTTTAAGCGCGTCGATATCCCCGCTCTCGCTCCCGAACGCAATCGCCTGCACGACGCCCGTACTGAGCAGCAGCGCCACGCCCGCCCGCGCGAAGCCCTCGGAGGACGACAGCGCATACGCCGTCGGCAGCTCGAGCACGAGGTCAACGCCGATATCGAGCGCGGCGCGCGCCCTCGCATGCTTGGGGAACACGGCCGGCTCCCCGCGCTGCACGAAATTCCCCGACATTACGGCGACGACGGCGCCTCCGCCGAGGCTTTTTCTCGCCGCCGCAACGACTTTTTCGTGCCCGGAGTGCGGCGGATTGAGCTCCATTACTATCCCGGCAGTCCTCATCTTCCTACCTTTTTCACATAAAAATAAAAAATATGCGGATTTGTGATTGATATTCCAAAAAAAATGTATTATTATAGCTACATATTGTTATTGTCATATTACAATAAATTCAAATCTTTTTCAAGGGGTTTTGTCATCTATGAATGTACTCATCATCAACGCCGGGAGCAGCTCCCTCAAATACCAGCTCTTCGACATGGAGTCGGAGCAGATCGTCGCCAAGGGTCTTGCGGAGCGCATCGGCATCGACGGCCACCTGAAACACACGCCCGTCACGAACGGAAAGCCCGTCTTTGAGGCGAATCAGCCCATGCCCACGCATTCGGAGGCCATCGCCGCCGTGCTGGACAAGCTCACAAGCGCCGAGTACGGCGTGGTGTCGAGCCTCACGGAGATCGGCGCCGTCGGCCACCGTGTTCTGCACGGCGGACAGAAATTCTCAAAGAGCGTCCTCATCGACGACGCGGTAATCGCCGCCGTGGAGGAGTGCATTCCGCTCGGCCCGCTGCACAACCCCGCAAACCTCATGGGCATCCGCGCCTGTCAGGCGGCAATGCCCGGCGTGCCGCAGATCGCGGTGTTCGACACGGCCTTCCACCAGACCATGCCGGAATTCGCCTACACCTACGCGATTCCGTACAAATACTATGAGAAGTACAATATCCGCCGCTACGGCTTCCACGGCACCTCCCACAGGTACGTGTCCGCCGAGGCGATACGTCTGCTCGGCAACAAGCCGAACTCCCGCGTCATCACCTGCCACTGCGGCAACGGCGCGTCCATCGCCGCGGTAAAGGACGGCAAGTGCGTCGATACGTCGATGGGCCTCACGCCTCTCGAGGGGGTGCCCATGGGCACGCGCTCCGGAAGCATCGACCCCGCGATAATCGAGTTTGTCGCGAATCTTGAGGGCTTGACGCGTCAGGAGGTCTTTGAGGTTCTCAACAAGAAATCCGGCATACTCGGCGTCTCCGGCGTGTCCTCCGACTTCCGCGATGTGGAGGCCGCCGCAAACGATTCCGAAAATCCGCTCTCGCACCGCGCGCAGCTCGCGCTCGACGTGTTCCGCTACAACGTCGCGAAGTATATCGGAAGCTACATGGTCACCCTCGGCGGCGCCGACGCGATCGTGTTCACCGCCGGCCTCGGGGAGAACTCGCCGGAGCTGCGCCAAAGCGTCGCGGACTGGCTCTCCGGCTTCGGCGTGCGCATCGACAGTGAGAAAAACAAGCTTCGCGGAAAGCTCGTGGACATCACGGGCGAGGGCTCCACGGTCAAGGTGTTCATCATTCCCACAAACGAGGAGCTCGTTATCGCTCGCGACACAAAAGCAATAGTTGAAGGTTAAGGGAGGATTGCTCTATGGCGATACTGACAGAGGTAAAGTGCGGCAAATGTGACAGACGCTATTCCGCTCTGCGCGGCAGGTGCCCGTATTGCGGCGCGCGGCGCGGCTCCGGCGGCAAGGCCGACGGCGACCGGGACAACATAAAGGCGCAGCTCATCATCGGCATAGTTCTGCTCCTCGTCCTCATCGTCGCCGTCACGGTGCTGCTCATCACGAGCGTGAAAAACGGCTCAAACGGCGACCCCGACCCCACGCCCGCCGGCTCGTTGTTGCCCGACGAGGGAAGCAACAGCGAGATCGTCAATCCCACTATCACCCCGCCCCCCGCGACGCCGACGCCGCCGATTGAGACGCCTCCCCCGACGATTCAGTCCGTCTCCATCACCTATTCCGGAAGCGCAAAGGTTGATATCACCCAAAAGGTCGGCGAGGTGCTCCTCATGAAGGCGAAAATCAACCCCGAGGGGCTTGAGGCCGTACCGGTGTGGGAGAGCAGCAACCCCGACGTCCTCGGCGTCACCCCGACGGATCCCTCCGCCATGTCCGCGAACATCAGGATGATAACTGCGGGCACCGCGACGCTCAAGGTCACCGTCGGCGACAAAACCGCGGAGTGCATCGTCCGCATAAAAGCCTCATAAGGTCGTGATATTTTGAACCAACTCGTCCTCGTCCTCGATTTCGGCGGACAGTACAAGGAATTAATAGCGCGCCGCGTGCGCGAATGCCGTGTCGCCTCGGAGATAAAGCCGGGGCGCACGGCGCTTAGTGAGATAAAAAAGCTCGCCCCTATCGGAATTATCCTCACCGGCGGCCCGGACAGCGTGTATCGCGACGGCGCGCCGCGCGCGGAGCGTGGCCTGTTTGAGCTCGGAATTCCGATTCTCGGCATCTGCTACGGTATGCAGCTTCTCACATACACGCTCGGCGGAGAGGTCTCGCCGTGTACCACGAGCGAGTACGGCCGCACAAAATTGTCCGCGGACGCGTCCTCCCCGCTCTTCAAGGGGCTTGAACCGTCTCAAATCGGCCTCATGAGCCACACGGATCAGGTCACGCGTCTGCCGGCGGGCTTCACCGCGACCGCCTCCACGCAAAATTGCGCCGTCGCCGCGATGGCGGACGAGAAACGCAAGCTGTACGCGACGCAGTTTCACCCCGAGGTGGAGAACACGCCGAACGGTACCGCGATGATCCGCAATTTCCTCTACAACGTCTGCAACGCCGCCGGGGATTACGACATCTCCGGCTATCGCGCGCGCATGGTCGCGGAAATCCGCGCGCAGGTCGGGGACGACCACGTGCTGCTCGGCCTGTCCGGCGGGGTGGACTCCTCGGTGTGCGCCGCACTGCTCGCGGAGGCGATTCCCGGAAAGCTGCACTGCATTTTCGTCGATCACGGGCTCATGCGCCTGAACGAGGGCGACGAGGTGGAGGCGGCGTTCCGCCACCGCAGGCTGCATTTTATCCGCGTGAACGCCGAAAAACGCTTTTTGAAAAAGCTTCAGGGCGTCTCCGACCCGGAGCGCAAGCGCAAGATAATCGGCGAGGAATTCGTCCGCGTGTTCGAGGATGAGGCGATAAAACTCAAGCACGAGCACGGCGATATAAAATACCTCGCGCAGGGCACGATTTACCCCGACGTGGTGGAGAGCGGCGCGAACGCCTCCGCGACGATAAAGAGCCACCACAACGTCGGCGGCCTGCCGGAGGACATGAGTTTTTCCGGACTTGTGGAGCCGCTTCGCGGACTGTTCAAGGATGAGGTTCGTGCGCTCGGGCGCGAGCTGAAGCTCCCCCGCGCCCTGACGGAGCGCCAGCCGTTCCCCGGCCCCGGCCTCGCCGTGCGCATAATGGGCGCCGTCACGAAGAAAAAGGCGGACACGCTCCGCGCGGCCGACGCGATCTTCCGTGAGGAGATGGGCCGCGGCCGCGTCAAAGCAGATCAATACTTCGCCGTCCTGACGGACACTCGCTCCGTCGGCGTCATGGGCGATTTCCGCACGTACGGCAACACGATCGCGCTGCGCGCCGTCACCACGACGGACTTCATGACGTGCGAGTACGTGCCGATTCCGCACCGTGTTCTCGGACGCGCTTCAAGCCGCATAGTAAATGAGGTGAGGGGCGTCTCCCGCGTCGTTTACGACATCACCGGAAAACCCCCCGCGACAATCGAGTGGGAATAAATAAAAATTTATCATAAACGGAGGAATTTCTATGTTTCAGTTTGCGCCGGTATCAGAGCGCATCACGCGTATGCGTGAGCGCCACGACGGATTTACCAACGGCAGCCGAATCTCGGTGAACACAGAACGCACAAAGCTCTACACGGAGTATTTCAGGGCGCACGTGAATGAGCCGCCCCAGCTCCTGCGCGCGGGCGCGCTGCTGTACTGGGCGGAAAACAAGGAGTGTAACGTCTTCGACGAGGACATTCTCGTCGGCTCCATCGGCCCGGAGGAAAAGACACTCAGCTTCTACGTGGACACGGGCGCGAACTGGATCCCCGGCGCCACCGATGAGGCGACGTTCAAGGAGGCGTGGCAGTCGCCCGACTCCGTGTATATGAGCGATGAGCAGCGCCTCGTGCTCCTCGACGCCTACGAATTCTGGAAGGGCCGCACGTTCAGCGACATTCTCGAGGCGTCGATAACCGACGACATCTGGGCAAACTGCGGCAACGGCGCGGCCATGCCCGCGGCCGCGAAGGGCGAGCCGGGCTATTGGGGCGTCGGCGGCACACAGGGACACTACATCGGCAACTTCAACAAGGCGATAAACGTCGGCTTCGGCGAGGTTCGCCGTCAGGCCCTCGCGAAAATCGAGGCGCAAAAGGGCAAGCTCTTCGGCGACGCCGTGAAAAAGCACATGTATTACCACTCCGTCGTGCGCGTGTGCGACGCCGCGATAATCCTCTCAAAACGCTACGCCGCCTCGTGCCGCGCAAAGGCCGAGACGGTCTCCGACGCCGCGCGGCGCGCGGAGCTGCTGCAAATGGCGGACTCGCTCGACTGGATCATGGAGAAGCCCGCCCGCACCTACTGGGAGGGGCTTCAGGTCATGATCTTCTATCAGATCATGCTCTCCACCGACGCCCAGCAGCACGGCCAGTCGATGGGCCGCGTGGACAAATACGTCGCGCACCTGCTCGACAAACAGCTAAAGGACGGCACAATCACGCTTGAGCAGGCGCAGGAGTATTCCGACGCGTTCATCATGCGCATCGTGGATTTCATCCACATTCACGGCTTCGGCATCAACAACAAGAGCATTATTGAGCTGCGCAAAAAAGGCCTCAACGCCTACTCCTCCATGTACATCGGTGTGAACCCCACGGCGGGCATCGCGCTCACCCTCGGCGGCACCCTGCCCGATGGCGAGGACGACTCGAGCGTCGCGACGTTCTGTATGCTCCAGACCTACGGCAGAATGAAGCTCACCGACCCGACGGTCGCATTGCGCGTCGGCCCGAACACCCCGGACGAGATATGGCGCGTCGGAATCGAGTCGAGCAAGCTGTGCGGCGGTATGCCGCAGTTCCAGAACGACGAGGTCATCGTGCCGAGCCTCATGGCGTGCGGCTTCACAAAGGAGGACGCGTATGACTACAGCATCGTCGGCTGTGTGGAGCCCTCCGGAACGGGCAACGAGTGGTCGGCGTCCGGAAACACCGGCGGCGACTCCGTGTGGAACATGATGGACGCGATTCAGATCGTCATAAACGGCGGCGTCAACATCAGAACGGGCAAAACCGCGCTCCCCTGCAAAAAGCTCTACGAGTACGACAGCTTTGAGGAGTTCCGGGAGGCCTTCGTCAAGGAGATGCAGTACCTCATGGACTGGACGGTGTCGTTTAACGCGATGTTTGAGTACGTGTACTCGCAGTACATGCCCGCCGTCGCGGCCTCCGCGCTGCTCGACGGCTGCATGGAGTCCGGCGTGGACGCCACCGCCGGCGGCGCGAAGTACAACCGCACCGGCCTTACCGCCTGCGGCACCGCGAACGTCGGCGACAGCCTCATGGCCATCAAAAAGCTCTGCTTTGACGACAAAACCGTCTCCCTGCAAACGATGTACGACGCGCTCGCGGCCGACTGGGTCGGGTATGAGCAGCTGCGCCAGACGATAATCAACGAGGTGCCGCACTACGGCAACGACAACGAGGAGGTTGACGGCCTCGCCTCGTGGGCGCTCGGCGAGTGGGCGCAGATCATGAAGCGCGAAAAGGGCCCGCGCGGCAACTTCTGCGGCGGCACGTTCACGATGACGGCGTACGTCATGTTCGGCAAAATGCTCGGCGCGACGCCCGACGGCAGAAAAGCCGGAGAGCCGATTGCCGACGCGATCTCCCCGCGTCAGGGCTTTGACAAAAAGGGCCCGACGGCGTATCTGCGAAGCGCGGCGAAGCTCCCGCACCTTGAGCTAACGAACGGCGACCAGCTCAATATCCGCTTCACGCCGAGCTCCGTGCGCGGAGACGAGGGCGCGACAAAGCTCAAAAGTCTGATGAAGACGTACTTCCGCCTCGGAGGAATGCAGGTGCAGTTCAACGTCGTCAGCACGGAGAGCCTGCACGCCGCGCAAAAGGATCCGATGGCGTACAAAGACCTCATCGTGCGAATCGCGGGCTTCTCCACGTACTTCGTGGCGCTCAGTGAGGACGTGCAAAACGACTTCATAACGCGAACGGAAATAAGCGTCTGATAAAAAAAGAAAAACCCCCGCCGTCCCATAACGGCGGGGGTTTTTTCGTCAAAACAGCGACAGCTGTCCCGCGTCCGGCTCCGGAAATTCCCGCATATACGCAAAAACCTCGTCGGAGCCGCACAGTATCCCGCGCTTTTCGCACTCCGCCCGCAGCAGCGCCGTCAGCTCCGCGTCGTTGTCGCTCGCGCAGGTGTACGCGTTGCCGAATTTCTCAATATACCGCCGCTTCAGCCCGGGAAAATGGCGGTCGAGCGCCGCGTAATAGTACTCCCTGTCCCCCTCGCGCAGCGTCATTCCCGCGCCGAACCACACAATCCCGCGCACTCCCGCGCGCACGCAGTAGTCGAGCAGCCCGAGCATGTTCTCCCGCGTGTCGTTGATAAACGGCAGCAGCGGCGAGAGCCACACCACCGTCGGAATCCCGCGCTCCCGCATCGCGCAAAGCGCCTCAAATCTCTCGCTCGTGACGGACACGTTCGGCTCAAGCACGCGGCAAAGCGCGTCGTCGCGCGTCGTAAGCGTCATCTGAACCACGCACCTCGCGTTCGCGTTAATCTCCGCCAGCAGGTCGATATCGCGCAGAATCCGCGCCGATTTCGTCAGAATCGCGAGTCCGAAGCCGCTGCGCGCTATCACCTCAAGGCACCGCCGCGTCACGCGCAGCTCCTCCTCGAGGTGCAGGTACGGATCGCACATCGACCCCGTGCTTATCATACAGCGCTTCCGCTTGCGCCGCAGCTCCGCCTCGAGCATTTCGGGCGCGTTCTCCTTCACCTCGATGTCCTCAAAATCGTGGTCGAACTGATAGCACACGCTGCGGCTGTCGCAGTAGATACAGCCGTGAGTACACCCGCGATAGAGGTTCATGCCGTTCTGCGGCGAGAGAATTGACTTGTACCGCTTGTAGTGCATCGCCCCGCCTCCCGCCTTTTTCCCCGATTATACGCCGTCCTGAAAATTTTTTCAATATACCTCTTGACAAGTTATATTATATTAAATATAATATCATTATAAAAACAATATTATATTTTCACGAGAGGAGATACTGCGATGGCTTTTCAAATCGGCGGGGCGCTGCTCGACGCGTGCGTGCTCGCCCGGCTCTCGCGGGAGGACGAGTACGGCTACGCCCTCACGCAGGGCGTGAAGGACACGCTCGAGGTCTCGGAGTCCACTATGTACCCCGTCATGCGCCGCCTCCAGACGGAGGACTGCCTGACGGTGTACGACGTGCCCTACGCGGGGCGCAACAGGCGGTACTACCGCATCACGGAGCTCGGCCGCAAAAAGCTCCGCGTCTACATCGACGAGTGGGGCGTTTTCAGACAAAAAATCGACGCGATACTGAAGGGGGGCGACGCAAATGACGGGAACTGAATTCACGCAGCAACTCAGCCACGCTCTGCGCGGGCTGCCCGAGGAGGAGATTGAGGCCGCCGTCGCGTTCTATGAGGAGTATTTCAACGACGCGGAGGACGAGACCGCCGCCGTCGCGGCGCTCGGCACACCGGGCGAGGCCGCGGCGCAGATAATCGCGGACTACGCGACAAAGCCCGTGCCCGTGGCGGAGCGCACCGCGAAGCGCGGCTTCCGGACGGTGTGGATGGTGCTGCTCGCGGTATTCGCCGCGCCCATCGGGCTGCCCATCGCCATCGCCGTGGGCGCCGTCGCGTTCTCGCTCATCATCTCGCTCGCGGCGGTGCTGTTCTCCGTCGGCGTCTCGGGCGTCGCGTGCATCGTCGCGGGCGTCGTCTACGCCGTCGTCGGAATCTTCGTCGGCTTCCAAAGCGTCCCCACGGCGCTGCTCACCATCGGCGCGGGTCTCGCCGCCACCGGCATCGGCCTCGCGCTCACAAAGTCAATTCTCCTCGCGTCGAAAAAGTGCTTTGACGCCATCGCGCGCGGTTTGGGCAGATTCATCCAAAAACACGGAGCACGGAGGGTTGCGGAATGAAAAGAATCATGAAACACGCGTGGGCGATCGCCGTCGTGCTCATCGTCGCCGGCGCGATACTCGGCGTCGTCGGCTGGCTGCTCGGCGCGCGCGGCTTTTACCTCGACCGCGGCGGCATACACATCGGCGACAATGATCTGACGCACGTCACCGCCGTCACGGAACCGTTCGACTCCATCGCTATCCGCACCGCCACCGCCGACATTGAGCTCATCGCGGACACGGAATTCCGCATCGACATACAGCTCACCGGCGGTGAGCCGCTCTGGAGCGTCTCGGGCGGAACGCTCACTCTCGAGGCAAAGACGAACACCATGCTCAGCTTCGGCTTCCTCGGCCCGCAGAACTACATCAAGATCTACTACCCCGCCGGAACCGATTTCCGCTCAGTTGACCTCGACGGCATAAGCTCCGACATCAAAATTGGGGCCCTCTCCGCCGACTCGGTCTCCATACACGCCGTCTCCGGCAACGTCACCGCGCGCGGCGTCACGGCGGACACGCTCAAAATCAAGACCACAAGCGGCGAGATCACCTTCGACGGCTCCGTCACCGGCGGCGCGGAGCTCTCCGCCGTCTCCGGCAACGTGGGCTTCAAGTCCGACGGCGATTTTGAGTACGAGCTCTCCGCCGTCTCCGGCGGCATCAGGGTCAACGGCAAATACTATGAAAAGCGCGCGAGCGGCGGCGGCGGCGCGCCCCTCAAGGTCAAAACGACGAGCGGCGAGATTACCGTCCGCTTCGGCAAATAGCGCAAAACCCGCAAAAAACCCGCGTGAAGCTTCACGCGGGTTTTTTTCAAACTTTTTTGCAAAAAACACTTTACAAACCTCTCCGGACGTGTTATCATAGTTTCAGTAATAGTAATCATTATCACATTTGGAGGGCACGCCATGCCAACGACGCGTAAGCACAGCAGGAAGCGCAGCGCAATAATCGACCACATACGTCTCTCCAAGGCTCATCCCTCGGCGGAGACGGTGTATGAGAGCTTAAAGCCGGACTTCCCCAACCTATCGCTCGGCACGGTTTACCGCAACATCTCGCTCCTGCGCGAGGAGAGGGAGATCGTGTCCGTCGGCTTTGTGTCGGGGGAGGAGCGCTTCGACGGCGATTTAAGCGACCACGCGCACTTCATATGCGAGACGTGCGGAGAGATTTTCGACCTCGACGGCGCCTGTGCGCCCGCGATGAGCTCCGAGGAGGCAATCGCCGAAAAATACGGCTTCTCCGTCTCCCGCCGCAAGCTCGTGTACCTCGGTAAGTGCACAAAATGCAAAGCGCAAAACGGGTAATCACCCGATATCAAATATTAATTTTAACAAACGGAGGTCATTGTAATGAAAAAATGGGTATGTACGGTATGCGGATATGTTCACGAGGGCGACGCTCCCCCGGAGAGCTGCCCCGTCTGTAAGGTTCCGGCGGAGAAGTTCAAGCTTCAGGATTCGGAGCTCGTCTGGGCGGCGGAGCACGTCGTCGGCGTCGCCAAGGGCTCGCCCGAGGACATAATGCACGACCTGCGCGCCAACTTTGAGGGTGAGTGCACCGAGGTCGGCATGTATCTCGCGTTCGCCCGCGTGGCGGAGCGCGAGGGATATCCCGAGATCGGCGCGTACTGGCTCAAGGCCGGACTCGAGGAGGCGGAGCACGCCGCGAAGTTCGCGGAGCTCCTCGGCGAGGTCATCTCGGACAGCACGAAGGAAAACCTCGCGAAGCGCATAACCGCCGAGAACGGCGCGACGGAGGGCAAGTTTGACCTCGCAAAGCGCGCGAAGGCGCTCAACCTCGACGCGATACACGACACCGTGCACGAGATGGCGAGGGATGAGGCCCGTCACGGCAAGGCGTTTCAGGCGCTCTACGACAGATACTTCGGCTAAACCGCAAAAAACGCCCTCCCGACAAAATCGGGAGGGCGTTTAATCACCATCACAGCCCCGCGACGGGCTTCAGCCTCTTCAGCCCCGCGTAAAGCGCCGCCGATATCACCGCGTTCCCGCCCCACTGCACGCAGTTGAACGGCGCGGCCGCTATCGCGTACGGCACGTCAAATATGACCGCCTCATACGCCGCGTAGCCGAGCACCATAATCGCCCCGCCGGCGACGGCCGCGAGGATGTACGCGCGCGCCCCGCCGCGCTTCATTATTGCCGCCGCGACAAGCGCCATAAGACCCTTTATCACAAACGTCGCGGGTATATACGCCGCCGCCCCGTAGGTCAAGTCCGCGAGCGCGCTGCCGACAGCCGACGACGCCGCCGCGAGCGGCCCGCCCACGAGCATCGCCGTCGCGTAAATCACGCTGTCGCCGAGGTTCAGGTATCCCCCCGCGGTGCCGGGCACCGGTATTGGCAAAAACCGCGTCACGGCGAATATCGCCGCCGCGAGCAGCGCCGCCGCCGAAAGCCTCTTCGTGCTCACTCCGCGCATATGTTCGCCTCCTTTGCCCATGTGTTTTCAGGTATTGTAATTATACCCTAAGCGGGGCCAAATGTAAATAGTGATTTTGTGACATTCGGACTTGACTAAACACGTGAATTTCTATACAATTAGGCTAAAAGCAGCGCAAGGAGTGATTTTTTCAGATGGCAGACCTTTTGCGAAGCGAGTACGCCGCCAAATACGTCCGCGACGGCGTGGACTGCTTCCCCGATTTCAGCGATCTCGGGCTCACCGCCGACTCCCGTTACGTCTGTGAGCCGTGCGATATCACAAGGCTGGCGGAGAGCACGAGTGAGCGCTACATCACCTTCCTCGGCGGGGACATGACCTCCGCGCTTGAGCTCCACGCGCGTGTTGAGTTCATGCTCGGCGCCACCATCGCCGACATGCGCAAATACACGTTCACCCGCGCCGTGTCGGCGCGCATCGAACCGGGTATGCTCTACTCCGTGCGCGTTGCCGTCGTTGACGACCCCAAGACGCCGCCGCTGTATAATGAGCTCGTGTTCGGCGAGAAAATCTGTCCCGACGCGGAGCCTCGCGGCGACTACGACTACTGCTTCAAATCCGGCGAAGAGGTGTGCAATCTCTTCCACCCGTACCGGGAGGTCACATACCCGTGCGTCGTCTCGACAAACGGCATGTTCGGCTCGCACAGGCCGCTGCGCCGCTGTTGGATGCCCGTGTCCGGCCCGCTGGAGCTCGGCGAGGAGGCCCACGCCCACGAGTTTGACCAGTACCTGATATTCACAGGCAGCAATCCGGAGAATCCCCTCGACCTCGGCGGCGTGGTGGAATTCACCCTCGGCGAGGCGGGACAGCCGCCTGTCAAATACTCCGTTAGCCACGCCACCCAGTTTTTCGTCAAAAAGGGTCTCGTGCACAGCCCGCTGTCCTTCAAGCAGATCGACGACCCGAAATACCCGATTCTGTTCTGTGAGACGTCCTTCACGGACTCCTACGGCGGTGCGGAGCGCCGCGTGTAGTGGACTTCCTATCGCCGTCGCGCGCCGGCTCGTCGGAGCTCACCGAAAAGCGCTCGCGTTTTCTCGGCCGCGTGTTCCCCGTCGCAGACGAGGCGCAGGCGCGCGAGGCCGTCGCCCGCGTCAAGTCAGAGCGCCGCGACGCCCGCCACAACCCGTGGTGCTGGATTCTGCCCGACGGCGCGGAGCGCAGCTCCGACGACGGAGAGCCGTCCGGAACCTCCGGCGCCCCGATGCTCGAGATGCTGCGCCATGAGAACGTGCGCGGCGCCGTGTGCGTCGTCACGCGCTACTTCGGCGGCGTGCTGCTCGGCCCCGGCGGACTGTCCCGCGCATACACCGCGGCCGCGAAGTCCGCGCTAACCGATTCCGCGCCTCGAGAATTCACCGCAAAAACCCGCGTCGTCACCGTCTGCGCCTACGGCGACGCGCCGCGAATCAGAAGCGAGATTGCGCCCCACGGCGGCGTCGAGGAATCCGCCGAATATGGCGAGCGCGTCACCCTCTCGGCCCTCTTCGACGCGGACAACGCGGCGAAATTCGCCGCAAAAATCAAAGAACTTACGGCGGGAGATATCCTGCCGGAGGTCACAGGCAGTAAAATCGTTCCCGTGTAGCGCGCGCATTGCGCGTCCGCCATCGTTCCCATGTAGGGGCGCGCATTGCGCGTCCACCATCGTTCCCGTGTAGGGGCGCGCATTGCGCGTCCACTAATTCAATATTAGGAGGAACCGGAATGTCAAATGAAAAAATCGTAATCGAGGGCTCCGGCAAGCACTGTCACGTCACGCGTGCGACGCTCGACACGCTGTTCGGCAAGGGGTTTGAGCTCGAGGTCAAGAAGTACCTGTCCCAGCCCGGCCAATTCGCCACACCGCACAAAATCACCGTCACGGGCCCCAAGGGCAAGACGGAGCTGTCCATCATCGGGCCGTGCCGCAAGGCCGACCAGATAGAGCTGTCGTTCACCGACGCCCGCTCGCTCGGCTTCAA
>JAISKU010000125.1 GCA_031261245.1 Oscillospiraceae bacterium
GCGGCACACCACAGCCGCGCGCGACGGCGAGCCCCGCCGACGCGCACCGAGCCCGCAGGGCGCGGGGCACACGCGAAGCGGGGGCGAAGCGGCGACACGTCACCTGTTTTCTCTGCGCCCTTTTGCACATTCGGCGACGCAGAGAAATGACTTCGAGTTTGCAGAGCACATTCAGCTTACGCGAGGACGCACGTCGACATGATTCGCTTTTTCCGCGCCGTACACCCCACTTCGGCTATATCTTAGTGGAGTATATTCCCGCCCCCGCCGGAATATGCAAAGTGCGCAGCCACCCCCGTCATGAGCAACTGCGCACTATACCGATTAATTAAAACTAAATATTTCCCTTTTTGTCAAAATACGGCTTCACATTGAACGTCCCCAAACTCCGCGCGTACGCGCCCGTGACGTTCAGCATCAGGCCGTTGTGCCCGACGTTGAAGAAGAATCCGCCGTCGTGCATAATCTGCGGGTTGAAGCACATGATGCCCTGACTGCCGTTGCAATTCTCCTCCACCCACTGGAATATGTACGCGTCGTCGCGCAGCTTAATGTAGAAGCAGGGGCTGCTCCACGTCGCGCCGCCCGAGTTGTCGTCCTGGAATATTGTCCACGAATAGCTCTCCGGCGAGCTGTATACGTGGACGCTGCACATCGTGTCCGAATACGCCCACGCGTAGGACTTGCCGACGAGATCCGTCGTAAAATCATGGCGTTTGGAGAACGGCGGCGTCGCAATCCCCTCGCCCGACGCCGTGCCGAACAGACATGTCGCGCCGATTTCCCACTCGGAGGTCCAGCTTCCGACTCTCGCGAAGATGCAGGTTGCAAGCCCGTTGGAAAAATCTATCGCCTGCGTGACGTTCGCGAAATTCGGGTCGCCCGTCAGCATGTGCGAGAAAAAGTAGATATCGTGCGCCGGCTCAAAGCAGACGTATTTCTCCTCCTGCCACGCGCCGCCGGGAGCGCGCCATTTCAGCGTCTCCTTGCTTGCGATATCGTATTCGTACTGCTGTGAGATATTTCCGGGGTTGTTCTTTGCCGACCACGGATACGGCGTCACAACATGGTCATAATTCAGCGCAAACTGCTTGCCGACAAGAAAATAGTTGCGGTCGAGCGTGTTGCCGCTGTTCATGATGTTCGGGCCTGTCGTATCGTAGATGTGCTTATCCTGCGCCTTGGCGTGCGCCTCCTCCTTCTTCATCGGGATATCCATATCCTTCGGGCGGTACGCGTAGCGCGCGCCCTTACCGGTCAGCGTCGCCATCGGCGGCGCCTTGTCGCCGTTGAGCGTAATCGTCTCCAAATGCGCCGCGTCGCCCGTGACGGTGAGCTCCGCCGTGTGCAGCTCGTAGACGAACTCGTCCTGCTCGTCAAAGCCGAACTTCAGTCCGGCGGCCTTGCCGCGGAACATGTCAATCACTTCAATCCATGCCTCGCCCGCGAATTCCACGCCCCATTTCGCGTAAATAAAGAACTCGTCGTTAATACGCAGGTAGTCCGAGGGGTACGTAACCGTAATCGTGTCCTCCGGAGCGTCCAGTGACACGCTCGTCGAACACACCACGGACGGGAAGTACGACAAAACCTCGTGCCCGCAGCAATATTTCCAGTGCAGTCCGCGCCCCTCGAGGCGGTTCGTCGTCGTGTGGAGCTTTTCGGGCGTCTTGCCGTTCCACGGGCTCTCGCTCCACTCCGCCCAGCCGAAATGATAGTGCCGCTGCACCTCGCGCGGTATGTCGCGGTAGTGCGTGGGCTGCCGCGTGCCGAACATATCGCCTCCGACCGGAACCGAGATACCGAACCACGTCTCAAACGCCGTGACGAGCGAGGTCTCCGTGTCATAGATAATGTGCCACGCGCGCGAGGTACCCGGTATGGTGTGCGTAATCAGAATGACGCGCTCGGACAGGCTCTTCCAGCCGTACGGAACGTCCTTATAGGTTGTGCCGTTCTCGGTGACGGTCAGGGTGAGGGCGCTGCCGCTGATCACGTAATCGAGCTGGCTCGGGGCAAATTCGCCGCCGAATTTCAGGTTGAAGCTCCAGCCCGAAGAGACGGGCGCGGCGCTGTTCTTTGCCTGCGGCGCGGCGGCGACCTTCCGCGTGACCTCGGCCTCGGTCAAGGGATTAAACTGGTGAAAAAACATGTTGCAACTCCTTCAATTAAAAATTTGTGTTGTTGTTTTACACAACATTTCCCCTAATTTTTCGACTTTGATTATAACATAATGCCAACAATAATGTCAAACGAAATAATCCCGCTCATCTCCTGTACTCCGTATCAATCACCGTCGCGCAGTCAAAAAGCGGCGCGAGAAACCGCCCGTAATTGCGCAGCGAGTAGCCGTCGATGCCCAGCCGCGTCATAAACAGCGCGTCGCCCTGCTCCTCCCATGTCTGTTTGTACGCGACGCCGCACATCACCTTGAACCCGAAGTCGAGCATTGTCCGATACTTCGCGCCGTGCGCCGTGACGTACTGGCCGTAGGGGTAGATGTAAATCTGCGTCGGCCCGACGAGGTTTTCGACCTCCTTGCGCCACTTTGTCGTGTCGTCGAGGAAAAGCGCCTCGCTAATATCCGCGGAGTGGCGGTGTCCATAGCCGTGACTGCCGAACGTCCAGCCGAGCTCGCGCACGGCGTCCACAATCGGCGCGACCGCCTCAATCTCCTCCGCCTGATTCGCGCTCAGGCGATCCGTGCGATAGCCGAAAATCCCCGCGAAGCCGGTCAGCGCGAGCATTCCGCGCGCCCCGCGAATCGAGAAATCGGGGTGCTCCGCGATGAAGCTCTCGAGAATCGGGATAATCTCGTTGTCGTAGGAGATTACCTCCGTGCCGTCCTTGTGCTTCGTGTACGTGGCGATTTTGCCCTCGTCGTCGAGAATAATCTTATCCACCATACCGGTGCCGAGCTTGCGCGGGTCGTACACCATATCGTCCACGGAGAGTATCAGCGGCGTTTTCCCCTCCGGAACCATCACCGGCACGCGCGTCACCTGTCCGTCGCCGTCAACCGCGAACGTCTCGTTGATGTCGATAAGCGCGTAGCCGTTGTCATAGAGCTGCTGCAGGCACCGCTTGAACTCGTCCACAAGCACGCAGTCGGCGTCAAGCGGACTGCTCCCGTTTTTGTAGGAGATATCCGGGAACGCAATCAGGCAGTGAAAGAAAATGTGGTATATCTCCTCCTCGTACAGCGCCTCCGGAATCGGCGTCGGCGTCGGAACAGGCGTCGGCGTTGGAGCAGGCGCCGCCGTCGCCGTCGGAACCGGCGTCGCGGTCGGCGCCTCTGTCGGAACCGCGGTCGGAACTGCGGTCGGCGCAACGTCCGCGGGCGTGGGCGAAGCTGCGGGCTGTGACACAGCACAGCCCGCAAAAATCATGACGCCCACGCAAAAAATCAGCGCAATAGCTTTTTTCATATTTCTTTTCCAATCCTTTTGACCATATCGGCAAATATGATATTACCGCAAAACGGAACAAAACGCAACTCAGTAATCCACGCCCCTCACCACTGCCGCGAACCGATCTGACACGCCGGAAAACACATCGACAAGCGTGGGGTCAAAGTGCGTCCCCCGCCCGTCCTCGATTATCTGCTTCGCCTCATCGGTGCTCATGGGGCGCTTGTACGACCGCGCGGAGACGAGCGCGTCGTACACGTCGGCAATCGCCATCAGCCTCGCCTCAAGCGGTATATCCGTCCCCTTCAGTCCGGCGGGATAGCCGGAGCCGTCCCACTTTTCGTGGTGTCCGCCCGCAATCAGCCGCGCGTGTTTCGTGAAGGTGTGCTCGTTCGCTTCTATTTCAATCTGTCTGATAATCCCCTCGCCGATCTCGGCGTGGGTTTGCATTATCTTGAATTCCTCGTCCGTCAGCTTCCCGGGCTTGTTGAGTATCAGGTCGCTTATGGCGATTTTCCCCACGTCGTGCAGCTGCGCAGAGGGGATCAGCTGCTCTATGTTCCACGTGGACACCTCCTCGTAGTATTCCCCGGTCTCGATCATCCTCTCCACAAGAATCTGCAAATACTTCTGCGTGCGGGCGACATGGCCGCCCGTGGCGTCGTCGCGGAACTCCACGAGGTTCGCTGCGGTGTTGAGTATCGCGTTTTGCAGCTTCAATATCTGCCCCGTGCGCTCGTGAACGATCTCCTCGAGGCTGCCGTTGATCTTTTTCAGCTCCGTCTCCCGCGATTTCAGCAGCAGATGATTCTCAATGCGCTTTAGCAGCAGCGGCGCGGAGAACGGCTTGAACACGTAGTCGATCGCGCCGAGACTAAGCCCCTCAAGCTCGCTGTCCATGTCCGTCCTCGCCGTGAGAAATATCACCGGGATATCGCGCAGCTGCGGGTTTTCCTTCAGCTTTCTTATCGCCTCATATCCGTTCATCTCCGGCATCTCAACGTCCAACAGTATCATGTCGGGGGTGACGTTCTCCAGCAAATCAAACATGATATCGGCGGAAAGAATCGGGTATACCTTGTACTGCTCTTTCAGCATCTCTTTACCCGTCATGAGATTTGTAGCGTTATCGTCGATGAGAAAAACTATCTTACGCTCGCTTTCCATGGCTGTACCTCCTTTTTCGTCAAACTATCTCGGACAGGCGCTCCGCAATCCGCTTAAATCCCGCGACGCCCACCTGTTCACGTAGCCATTCCACCAGCTCGGCTCCCGTCTCGTACTCAAAGCCGTCCAGCTCTTCCATCGCCTTATCCACGCCGTCGATGTCGAACTGCGCGCAAGCCTCGCGCAGTGCCGCCAGCACCGCGGTATCCGGCGCGCTCTTTTTTTCCTTTGGGTGCGCGTCGTCAAAGCTGCGCACCCTGTCCGATATCTCCGCCAGAAGTGTCTCCGCCGCCTGTATAAAGCCGCCGTTGTTCGCGTTTACAAAGTCCGCGTCGCCCTCCTTTGCCGCGTGCTCAAGCGCCTCGGCCATTTCGCCGACCTGCTCCGCACCGATGCTGCGGCTGCTGGCCTTTATGCCGTGCACAATCACCGCGTAATCCGCCAGACCCGCCGCCGTGACCTCGCGCGCCTTGTCCAGCAGCTCCGGCGTGTTCTTCGCGTAGGACTTTAGCACCTCAGTGTAGGTTTCCTCGTCTCCGCCGAAGCGGCCGAGCCCTTTTTCAATGTCCAGCCCTGCTGTCACCCGCCTGTCAAGCGCCGACGCCGCAGGTGTATGCGCCTCCTGTACCCCGTCCTCCGTCTCCGCCCCGAGGGCGCTCTCCTGCGATTTGTCGCGAACCCACTGCCGTATCGCCGCGTCCATCGCCATGATGTCTATCGGCTTTGACAAAAACGCCTGGAACCCGTTTTTGAGGAACATCTCCTCATTTCCGATTATCGCGTTTGCCGTCAGAGCGAGAATCGGCACGCTTCTCGCGTATTCCGTGCCTATCTCCTCCCGGATTATGCGCGTCGCCTCAATCCCGTCCATGCCCGGCATCATGTGATCCATGAAGATGGCGTTGTATTTCACCTCCGCGCGACGGACGAGGTCGATGGCCGCCTGTCCGCTCGTCACGCAGTCTATCTGCATGTTGTAGGGCTTCAAAATACCCCTCGCGACGTCCAGATTCGTCATCACGTCGTCCACCACAAGCACCCTCGCGTACGGCAAACTTATCCGCACGAGCGTCTCATTGCGGTTGCGCTTGCTGTCCACGTAATGGAACGCCTTCAGCTTCTCGGCGACGCGCTCGCCGATGGGCACGTCCGTCACAAACTTCTGCAAAAACCGCACCGTGAACACGCTGCCCCGGCCATACTCGCTCTCCACCGCAATCGTGCCTTCCATGAGCTCCACCATCTTCTTGGTGATGGAAAGCCCCAGCCCCGTCCCCTCAATCTTGCGGTTGCTCTTCGTATCCACCTGGTTGTAGTCCGAAAACAGCTTCTTTATATCCTCCGGCTTGATCCCGATGCCGGAATCCTTTACGCTGCACGTAAGCCACACGTCGTCCCCGTCCCTCTCGCTGGAAAGGGAGAAGTCCACGTCGCCCTCCTTGGTGTACTTGAACGCGTTTGACAGCAGGTTGTTGAATACCTGCTTTATGCGCAGCTCGTCGCCGAACAGGCGGCTCGGCAGCGTCGCGTCCACGTCCAGATTGAACTGGATGGGCTTGCTGCCGATGCGGCTGATATTCAGCGTTATGGTGTCGTTAATCAGGCTCGCCATGTCGTATTCCACGGGGATCAGCTCCAGCTTGCCCGCCTCGATTTTTGACAGATCCAAAATGTCGTTGACGAGGCCGAGCAGCGTTATCCCCGCGCTGTATACCTTTTCGATGTTCTCCTTCGCCTCTCCTCTCAGCTCGCCGCTGCCGAGCGACAGCTCCGAGAGACCGACCACCGCGTTTAGCGGCGTGCGCATCTCGTGGCTCATGTTCGCCAAGAAATTGCTCTTCGTCTCGCTCGCGGCCTCGGCTCTCGCGCGCTCCTCCGACGCCTGATTGAACATGTCGTTCAGGCTCCCCGCCATATCGCGCAGCGCGATGTTCAGCAGATCCTTGTCGCTCTGCGGCGTGATGCTGAACGTGTAATTCCCGCGGGCGATGTGCTGCACCTCGTCCACCTGCTTCTTTGTGGAGCGTATCAGCCTGTCGAAGGACTGCTTCAGCCGCCCGATCTCGTTCCCCGTGTCCCCGCTCGGCACCCGCTCCAGCTCCACGTCAATATCCCCGACGCCCAGCTTGTCCGCAATGCCCGTGATAATCGGAAGCTCCTTCAGTGTGTGCCGTATAATAACAAGCACCGTCAGCACGACGATGACAATCAGCGCCGCGCCGGATACCGCGTTAATCGTCGTCAGCGAGACGGACGAGCGCGTAATATCCGCAAGCGGCGTGACGCTGCCGATAATCCACGGCCTGTCGCCGTTCGCGAAATTCAGCTTCCTTCCGGTAAAAAGCATCCTCTCGTGCGTGTCGGCGTTGTAGCCGAACGCCTGCAGGGAGGCTGTACCGCCGAGCATTATGTCGATCTGCTCGGCAATATCCGTCATCCACGTGTCCGAATAGCTGCGCCTCACAAGCTCTACGGAGGGGTGGAAAATGAACTGCCCGCTCGAATTGAGCGCAAAGATAGTGGCGTTCTCAAACGTCCTGTTCTCGTTCGTCTTCTCCGACAGGGACTCGAGCGTGAGGTCAACTCCCGCGACGCCTACCGCCTCGCCGTCACGCATGATGGGTATGGACACGGTGCAGAACATCTTGGGCACGCCCTCAATCGTGTACTCGAACGGGTCGGTGACGTATATGCCGCCCGCTTTTTTCGCGCCGACATAGAAGTCGGACTTCTCGGGGTCGTTATAGTCCGTCATCGGCGCGTATTTTATCTCCCCGCCGATGGACGTGCGGTAGACATACGGTAAAAACCGCCCCGTCTCGTCCTCGTAGGGCGCGCTGTTCGCGCTCTGCGCGTCGGCCCCGTCATACGCGTCCGGCTCCCAGCACGTCCAGATGCCCATTATAATGTAGCTGCCGTCCAGCACGTCCTCCATGATATCCACGACCGCCTGCCGGTCGGCGTCGCTCTCCGACAGCTCCTGCGCGGACGCGCCGAGCGCGACCGCAACGTCGAAGCACCCCAGCCCGATACCGGAAAGCCGTCCGGCGTGCCGCTCCACCGCCTCCCTCGCGAGGCGCGTAGAGAGCTCCGTCGCCGTCGCGTAGGAATTCACCGCGACAAGCACGGTCCGCGCGGCCACACCAACGACGAGAATCGCCAAAAGCGGTATGACGATCCTGAATTTTATGCTCCATTTCTTCACGTTGCACAACCCCTTAACGCTTGTTGTTTTTTTGAAACCATGCACCCGTCATAATTCGACAAAACCAATGGATTTTCTGCGATGTTTTACATAATTCAACAAATATATACCAGAAATTCGCCGCTTGCAATACCTCTTTTGAATATTTTATAATTTTTTACAAATGACCTGTTTGCAAGTAAAAAACCCCGAAATCACATAGGATTCCGGGGTTCTCAAAAGCCTATTCGCCGTTCATCGCGCCGTGCACGAGCGCCAGAATCTTGCTCACCTCGGCGCGCGTCGCGCTGCCCGCCGGACGGAAGCTCCCGTCCTCATATCCGTTCAGGATATTTGCCCGCTGCAAAAGCCCCACCGCCTGCCGCGCGTACGGCTGAATGTCGCCGCCGTCCGCGAACTCCAGCGCGCCGTTCACAGTCCCGAACACGCACCCCTTGTACTGCGCGTAGCGGACAATCATCACCGCGAGCTCCTGCCGCTTGACCCGCTCGCCCGGCGAGAAGCCCGTGTCCGACGTGCCGCGCACTATATCCGCCCCGACGGCCCACTGCACCGCACCGGCGTAGTACGCCCCGGACGGCACGTCCGCGAACCGCCCCGAGTACCCGTCCGGCAGCGTCTCCCCGCTCATCCGCGCGAGAATCGTGACGCACTCGGCGCGCGTCAGCGCGTCGCCCGGACAAAACAGCGTCGAAGTCTTTCCTGTCACGAACCCGCGCTTTGCGAGGTATTCGATGTACGCATACGCCCAGTGGCTCTCCGGCACGTCGTCGAACGTCGGCGCCTCCGCCTCCGCGAGCGGCGTGCCGCCCTCCTCAATCTCCTCCGCGCCCGCCGGAGCCGAAATCCCCGGGCCTCCGGGGTTGTTCACCGCTATTACGGGTCTTTTCGCCGCCGCGTCAATTGTCACCGCGACGCCGCGCGCCGACGTCACGTACCTGTCCGCCCCATAGATTGTGGCCACGACCGTGTTCTCGTTCGTTATACCCGTAATCCCCTCGGAGAGCGCGCGGAGCGTGAAGCTCCCCACCGCCAGAACCACTGGGCACACGTCCCCCTCGGCCTTCCTCGAGTAGAAATTCATGTATACCTTCCGGTACCCGCCGCCCGCGTCGCGCACGCTCGTCTCAAACCCGGCGGCCGCTATCACAGGCACTCCGACGAGCTCAAAGTACGCCGTGTCGAACATTATCTCGTCCTGCGCCGCGTAAAGCGCATAGCCTCCGCCGACCGCGACGCCCGTACTTAGCAGCTCAAGCTCAAGCGAGACCGTTATCTCGTCCCCAGGCGCGATTATAAGCGTCGCCGAGGGCGCCTCCTCCGACCTGTTTGCCGTGAGGTTGAAGGAATAGCTCTGCGAGGCGTCAACAGCCCGCGCCGCCGTCGCGGTAAGCGTCAGCAGCAGCGCGACCGCCGCGAGAAACGCCGTTTTTCTCCGCACAGCAACCAGCCCCTTTACGACATTTTATAACAATATATCATCTCCTTTTTTCCTTGTCAATAAGCGCGTCCTGTCACTCAAGCATCTTGCGCAGCTTGTCTATCGCCCGCCGCTCAAGGCGCGACACCTGCACCTGCGACACGTCGAGCACGCGGCTCGCCGCCTCCTGCGTCATGCCGCGATAGTAGCGCAGACCTATCACAAGCCGCTCCTTCTCCGGAAGCGCCGCGATCGCCTCGCGCAGCGCGACGCGCTCGACGAGACTGTCCTCCTCGCCGCCCGCGTGCAGCACGGATTCGAGCGTGAAGCCGTCCTCGCCCGTCTCGCGCTGAAGCGATTCCGGCGTTGACGCGGCCGTCTCGGCCGACGCGATGTCCTCCGGCGTCATGGAAAGCTCCGCCGCGAGCTCGGAGAGCGTCGGCTCCCGCCCGAGGCTCTGCTCAAGCGCGCGCTTTGCCGTGCGTATCCTGTTCGCCCGCTCCTTGAGCCCGCGGCTGACCTTTACGCTCCCGTCGTCGCGCAGAAATCTCCGTATCTCCCCCGCGATTTTCGGCACGGCGTACGTCGAAAACTGCGTGCCGTACTCCGGGTCAAAGCCCTGCAGCGCCTTCAGGAATCCCACGCAGCCGAGCTGAAACAGGTCGTCCGGGTCAACCCCGCGCCCGAAAAACCGCCGCGCGACGCTCCATATAAGCCCGGAGTTCTCCTCTATCGCCTGTCCCGCGGCCTCGCGGTCGCCGTTTTTCGCGGCCGCAATGCGCCCTGCCGCCGCCCGCTCCATCATTTTCGCGCCGCCCTCACGGATATCGTCCGCCGCATCGTCACCGTCGTGCCGCGCCCCGGCGCGCTCTTCACC
>JAISKU010000129.1 GCA_031261245.1 Oscillospiraceae bacterium
ACGTACTCAAACCCGAAGCTCTCCCGCAGAAAACGCACGGCGTTCGCCTTTGACGCGTTTTCGGAAAAGCACTCCACAAACCAGCCGTCCGCCGTGTAGTCGTCCTTGCTCATCACGACGGCGACGCCGGGAAGCTCCCTCGCCGCGTCGCACACCGGCCTCATGCGGTCATACGTATCCGCGAACGTGAAATAGAACGCCTCGCCGCCGACGGCCGCGTCAAGCCCGCGCACGAACCTGTCTATGCTCCGCCGGCTCGCCACGTCGTCCATGAACACGCGGTGCAGCTGCGAATTTTGCAAAACCCCGCGCTCCGCGTTCCGCTTCTCGACGATGAAATCCCCGCCCTCAACGGTGTAGACAAGCACGTCGGCGAGATTTGCCCGCGCGATGTCAAGAATACCCGCGGCGGCGCCCGCGGACATCGCATCGACGTTCAGATACCGCCTCTCCCGCGCGTCGTAGATAAGCACCCCGTTCATCAGCACGAGCGGCAGCGCGAGGTCAACCCCCGCCACAAGCCGCTCCACCGATTGCCACGTGCGCGCCGTCGCGACTGTGAAGCGATGGCCCGAGGCGAGAAGCCTGTTTATGACCTCCGCCGTGTACGGCGTAAGCGCCGCGTTTCTGTCGAGCAAGGTTCCGTCGAGATCCGATATAAAAAGTGTTCTGCCGCGCTCATAGCGTCCGCGCATTGTCGAGCCCCCCCCGTGTCTGTTGTCCGTATTATTATAGCACGGGAGGGAAGAATACGCCACAAAAGGGTTTTTATTCGTATTTTATTGAACAAAATAATAATCTTTTTGTAAAAATACAGATTCTTTTATCATCGCGATTGACACAAATAATCGCGGAGGTTAAAATAGAGGCAGTCCGCCTGTGCGGACGCCAAAGACAAAATACCATGCTAATATGCAAGGAGGAAATATGAATACTCCGCTCAAACTCACGACCATAGAGGAAATGGAGGCCGACCAGGCGCGACTGCGCGAAACCGCGTGCTCCGTCTGCGCCGAGACGTATGAGGATCGCGTGAAAGCGCAGACGCCCCATTGCAAATTCGGAGAGGACGGCGTCTGCTGCAAAAACTGTTCGATGGGCCCGTGCCGCATCACGCCGAAAGCTCCGCGCGGAATCTGCGGCGCCGACGCGCACGCCATCGCGGCGCGCAACTACGTCCGTTCGATTGCCGCCGGAACCTCGTCGCACTCGGATCACGCGCGCGAGATACTGCACGTGTTAAAGGGAGCAAGCCGCGAGGGGAACTATCAGATTCGTGATGAAATAAAGCTCGCGAGGCTCGCCACGGAGTGGGGTGTACCCACCGAGGGGCGGGATATTTACGATGTCGCGCACGACGTCGCCGACGTCGGACTGCTCGAATTCGGCAAGCCGGACGGCTTCCAGCTCTTCACAAAGCGCGCCACGGAGGAGCGACAGGAGCTCTGGGAAAAAGAGGACATTAAGCCGCGCGCAATCGACCGCGAGGTCGTAACGGCGATGCACATGACCCACATGGGCAACTCGGCCGACGCCGAGGCGCTCGTGCGTCAGGGGCTGCGCATGTCCCTCGCAAACGGCTGGGGCGGCTCGATGATAGGCACCGAAATTACCGATATACTGTTCGGAACACCGACCGTCTGGACGACGGAGGGCAACCTCGGCGTCCTCGAGGCGGATTACGTCAACGTCGTCGTCCACGGACACGACCCCGCGTTCTCAGAGATGCTCGTCACCGCGTGCGAGGATCGCGAGCTTATAGAATACGCCCGCAGCAAGGGCGCGAAGGGGATAAACGTCGTCGGCCTGTGCTGTACGGCGAACGAGATTGCCATGCGCCACGGCGTGCGAATGGCGGGCAACTTCCTGCAACAGGAGAACGTCGTGCTGACCGGCGCTGTCGAGATGATGTGCGTCGATATCCAGTGCATCTTCCCGGCGCTCGCGTCGCTGTCGAAGTGCTTCCACACAAAATTCGTCACCTCCAGCCCGATCGCCCGCATACCCGGCTCGGAGTACGTCGAATTCAAGCCGGAGACGGCGTTTCAGCAGGCGAAGGACTTGGTGCGCGAGGCGATAGACAACTATGAGAACCGCGACCCGGCCAAGCTCTATATCCCGCCCACAAAACAGACAGCGACCGTCGGCTACCCGACGGAGCAGATAATCAAACACCTCGACAACGTGACAAACAGCCACGTGGAGGTCATCGGCACCTACCGCCCCGTTATCGACGCGATCAAGGCCGGCGTCCTGCGCGGCGCCGTGGCAATCGTCGGGTGCAACAACCCGCGCGTTCGCCCCGACTACTCGCATATGGAGATCATGAAAGAGCTCATCGCGAACGATATCCTCATCGTGGCCACCGGCTGCGCCGCACAGATGGCGACAAAGGCCGGTCTGCTCAACAAGGACGCGAAATACGTCTGCGGAGACGGACTGCGCCGCGTGTGCGAGCTTGTGGATATCCCGCCGATACTGCACATGGGCGCGTGCGTGGACATCTCGCGCATGATGCTGCTCGCGACGGGCATCGCCAAGGACTGGGGCGTCGGCATTACGCAGATCCCCGTCGTCGGCTGCGCGCCGGAGTGGATGAGCGAGAAAGCGGTATCCATCGCAAACTACGTCGTCTCCACCGGTCTGGACGTGTACCTCGGGATTGAGCCGCAGGTCAAGGGCTCCTCGCAGATGATGGAGATCATCACGGAGGGCACGCGCAAAATCACCGGCGCGGGCTATATCATCAACACCGACCCGCACGAGCTCGTGAAGAGCATCATTGACGGCATCGAGGCGAAACGCGCCGCGCTCGGTATTTAGATGAAAATTGCAATTACCGGCAAGGGCGGCGTGGGCAAAACCACGCTCGCGGCGGTGCTCGCGCGGCTGTACGCCGAGGAGGGGAGACCGGTGCTGTGCGCCGACGCCGACCCCGACGCGAATCTCGGGCTCGCGCTCGGGTTCTCGGAGGAGGAGGTTGACGGCCTGACGCCGATATCGCAGATGTCCGACTTGATTGCGGAGCGCACGGGCGCGCAAAAGGGCGCCTACGGCTCGTTCTTCAAGATAAACCCCAAGGTGGACGACATTCCCGACCGCTTTGCGATCGAGAAAAACGGCGTGAAACTCCTCGTCATGGGGACGATAGACTCCGGCGGCGCCGGTTGCGTCTGCCCCGAAAACGTGGTGCTAAAGCGCGTGATCTCAAATCTCGTCCTCGGGCGCGACGAGGTGGTAATCCTCGACATGGAGGCGGGACTCGAACACCTCGGGCGCGGCACGGCGGACTTCGTGGATTTCTTCATCGTTGTTGTGGAACCGGGCGCGAGAAGCGTCCAGACGTACAGACAGGTGAAGAAGCTCGCAAAGGATCTCGGCGTGAACAACGTCTCCGTCGTCGGAAACAAAATCCGCACAAAGCGCGACGAGCTGTTCATACGCGAAAACATTCCGGAGCGCGCGATACTCGGCTTCGTGCGGTGGAATGACGAGCTGCGGGAGGCGGACATGAATGCCGCCTCACCATACGACGCCGGCGGCACGGTGCTCGAGGATATCCGTGCGATAAAAATAATGATTGACGAAAAAATTAAAGCAATCCAATGAAAGGATTATGGGTATATGGGCCTTTTTGACAGAGTGTTCCGCGGTTCGGCGGAGATGTACGCGAAAGCGGAGGCGGAGCTGACCGCCGCAATTTCGGAGCTCGGGGAGAGCGCGCCGATGAAGATGCCGGATACGGCGTACTTCCTCTCGTGCATCTACGCTTTTCTCGGGAAAAAAGTGACTACGCTCGGCGAGCTGCGCGACGCCCTCGCGGAGATTCAGTCCAAGATGACGACAAACCAACGCCTCAAGGACGTCTTTACAAGCGGCATCGGAACGGCGATGGCGGCCGAGGTTATCGAGGCGACGAAGTACGCGAGGACGCCGACGCCGTATGACGGCACGGATTACCACGGACACTTCTCGGACGCCGAGGTGCGCGAGCTCGGCGTGCCGCTCGTCACGCGCGATATTCCGGGCTTCGTCGTGATTATCGACCCCGCCCCGACGGATGAGGAGGCAGTGGCGCTCATCAAGGGCTATCAGGCGCGCGGTATTTTCGTGTTCCTCATCGGCGGCGTGATTGATCAGGCTCTGCGCGGCGGAATCTCCATGGGCTTCCCCGTCCGCGTCGTGCCCGTCGGCCCCGACATCTGGGCTGTCGGCCACATTATCTCGCTCGTGGAGCGCGCGGCGATGATTTTCGGAGCCGTCACCCCGGGCGACTGGGAGGCGTTTACGGAGTATTCCTTCCACCGCATCTTCGCGTTCGTCAACGCGTTCTCGCCCGTCTCGGACATCACCGTGGCGTGCGGCGGCGGCGCAATCGCGATGGGCTTCCCCGTCATCACAAACGATAAGGACGACATGTGGGCGGTGCCCAAGTCCCTCATAATCCAGCCGGACACGACGGACTTTATCGAGACGTCGCTCGAGGCGCGCGACATCAAAATCAAGGTCACGAATATAGACATTCCCGTCGCGTTCTCAACCGCGTTCGAGGGCGAGATTATACGTAAAAAGGACATGCGCGTCGATATCAACGGCGCGCGTCAGGACTGCTTTGAGCTCGTGCGCTCGCGCGCGACGCAGGACGTGGAGGACCACAAAATCATCCTCGACGGTCCGGATATCGACAAATTCCCGGAGGGCGGCGCGATGAATCTCGCCGTTATCGTCGATGTGTACGGTAAAAACATGCAGTCCGATTTTGAGCCTGTGTTTGAGCGCAAATTCCACAGCTTCCTCAACTGCGTCGAGGGCATAATGCACACCGGACAGCGCGACATTATCCGCATCCGCGTCTCAAACGCCGCGTTTGAGGCCGGCTTCCGCGCGAAACACTTCGGCGAGGTGCTGTACTCGAAAATCAAATCCGAATACGAAGCCGTCGTGGACAAGTGTCAGGTCACAATCGTCACCGACGCGGCGAAGCTCAAGGAGTTGCGCGCCGAGGCGAATATTGCCTACGACAAGCGCGACATGCGCCTGCAATCCATGACGGACGAGACGGTCGAGGTGTTCTACAACTGCATACTCTGCCAGAGCTTCTCGCCGAGCCATGTGTGTATTGTCACGCCGGAGCGCCTCGGACTGTGCGGCGCCGTGTCGTGGCTCGACGCCAAGGCGACGAATGAGCTCGACCCCAACGGCCCGTGTCAGGTCGTCACGAAAAAGCGCCCGATTGACGAGCGCACAGGCGCGTTTGAGGATGTCAACGAAGCCGTGCAGAAGTATTCGCACGGCGCGCTGGAGCAGGTCACGCTGTACTCGATACTCGAGGATCCGATGACCTCCTGCGGCTGCTTTGAGTGCATCTGCGGCATTGAGCCTGCGTCAAACGGCGTCTCAATCGTCAACCGTGAGCACACGGGCATCACCCCGCTCGGCATGACGTTCTCCGAAATGGCGTCGATGACCGGCGGCGGAGTGCAGACGCCGGGCTTCATGGGCCACGGCAAGCATTTCATCGCCTCAAAGAAATTCCTCAAGGCGGAGGGCGGCATCGCGCGTATCGTGTGGATGCCGAAAGCGCTCAAGGACACCGTGCGCGACCGCCTGAACAAGACCGCGAAGGAGCTTTACGGCATCGACGATTTCGTGGACATGATCGCCGACGAGGAGGTCGCCGAGGACGCCGAGGCGCTGCTCGAGTTTCTGGCCGAGAAGGGCCATCCCGTGCTCGCGATGGAGCCGCTTTTCTAACCGCAACAGCAGTAGGCTGTGTATATACGTAGGAGGAGATATTTATGCCATTCAAACAGGTCCCGCAGAAGTTCAACGCAAAGATCAACGCGCTCACAATCGGCGTCGGGGAAAAGGAGATAACGCTCGGAGGAGAGAATGTTTTCCCGTTCTACACATTTGACGCGCCAATCGAGAACAGCCCTAAGATCGGGGTCGAGATATCCGACCTCGGGGCATACACCGACGTCCCGGGCATCGCGGCGTACTACGCCGGCAGCGACACGCTTCCGGAGATTGCGAAGCGCGCGTCCGAAATGCCGGGCGCGGACTTCCTCGCGATCAGCCTTGACGGGGCGCACCCGGACAACGGCAACAGAAGCGTAGAGGACACGGCGGCGCTCGTCAAGTCGATATCCGACGCCGTGGACATCCCGCTCGTCATCGAGGGCAGCCGCAACATCGAAAAGGACGCAAAGCTCTTTGAGAAAATCGCCGAGGCGCTTCAGGGCAAAAACGTCCTGTTCCTGTCCGCGCGCGAGGAGAATTACAAGAGCGTGTCCGCCGCCGCCGCAATGGCGTACGGCCAGAAAATCGGCGCGGAATCCGCCGTGGACATCAACCTCGCAAAGCAGCTGAACGTCCTCATCTCCCAGATGGGCGTCAAGACGGAATCCGTCGCGATGAACCTCGGCTCCGCCGCCGCCGGCTACGGATTTGAGTACGTCGCGACGACGTTTGACCGCGTGAAATCGGCCGCGCTCGCGCAGAACGACAACATGCTGCAAATGCCGATAATCACGCCGGTTTCAAGCGAGGTGTGGACGGTCAAGGAATCTATCGTGTCTGAGGAGGACTTCCCGGACTGGGGCCCCGCCGAGGCGCGCGGGGTCAGCATGGAGATATCGACCGCGGCGGCCTGCCTCGCGGCGGGTTCAAACGCCGTCATACTGCGTCATCCCGAATCGGTCGCGACGGTATCAAAGCTCATCGCGGATTTAATGTAAGGGAGGGCGAGAAAAATGGCTCTTAAAGGTCTGGATATTTTCAAACTGACGCCGAAAACAAACTGCAAGGACTGCGGCAACCCCACCTGCATGGCTTTCGCGATGAAGGTCGCGCAGGGCGCGGTGGAGCTCGACAAGTGCCCGCATTTGTCCGACGACGTAAAAGCGCAGCTCGGCGACGCGACGGCGCCCCCGATGAAGAAGATCGAGGTCGGCTCCGGCGACGACAAATTCACCCTCGGAGGCGAGACGGTGCTGTTCCGCCACGACAAGACGTTCGTCTCGAAGAACTTCTTCGCCACATGGGTGTGCGAGGGGTGCTTTGACGGCAAGCTGCCGCTCATCGAAAAGGTCGATTACGACCGCCTCGGAGAGCGCATGTACGTGGAATTCCTCAATGTCGTATTCACGGGCGACGTTGAGAAATACAAGGAGCTCGTCGCGAAGGCCGCAAAGACCGGCCGCGGAATCATACTCGACGTGGGCGACCTCGACGCGGCAAAGGCCGTGATCGACGCCGCGGGCAGCCGCGTTATCCTGAACGGCGCGAACGCGTCAAACTACGAGGCGTTCTCCGCGCTCGCCACAGAGAAAAACGCCGTCCTCGGCGTCTCGGGCGCGAGTCTTGACGAGCTCTACGACACTGTCGCCGCGCTCGAGAAGCTCGGCAACAAGAACCTCGTCCTCGACGTCACGGGCGACACGGTCAAGGCGACGTTCGCCAACGCCGTACAGCTCCGCCGCGCCGCGCTCAAGGACAACGACCGCACGTTCGGCTATCCGTCGATCGTAAATCTGCACAAAATAGCGCAGGGCGACGCGAATATGCAGACCGCCCTTGCGAGCCTGTTCGTGCTCAAATACGGCTCCATCATCATAATGGACGAGATGGAGTATTCGCAGGCGCTCCCGCTGTACGGTCTGCGCCAGAACATCTACACCGACCCGCAGAAGCCGATGAAGGTAGAGCCGGGCATCTATCCCCTCGGCGGCGCGGATGAGAACTCCGTGTGCGTCACGACGGTGGACTTTGCGCTCACGTACTTCGTGGTATCAGGTGAGCTGGAGCGCTCCGGCGTGCCGCTCAACCTGCTCATCTCCGACGCGGGCGGGTATTCCGTGCTTACCGCGTGGGCGGCAGGCAAGCTCTCGGCGGGCTCAATCGCGAAGTTTTTCGCGGAGTTTGAGATTGAGAGCAAAATCAAGTCCCGCACGCTCGTAATTCCGGGCAAGGTTGCGGTGCTAAAGGGCGAGATAGAGGAAAAGCTCGCGGGCTGGAAGGTCGTCGTCGCCCCGAACGAGGCCGTAGAGCTTGTGAAGTTCTTCCGCGAATTTAAGGCATAGGAGGCAGTTATGGGAAAATTCATAATCATCGGAGAGCGTATACACTGCATATCACCGTCAATCAACAAGGCGATGCAGGAGCGCGACCCGGAGCCGATTCTAAAGCGCGCAAGAGAGCAGATTGAGGCCGGCGCGACATACCTCGACGTGAACATCGGGCCGTCCGAAAAGGGCGGCGAGGACTTGATGAAGTGGGCCGTCACGACGATTCAGCAGGCGTGCGACAACGTGCCGCTGTGTCTCGATACATCAAACAAAAAGGCGATCGAGGCGGGAATCTCCGTCTACAACCGCAGCAAGGGCAAGCCGATCGTCAACTCCGCCGACGCGGGCGACCGCATTGAGAACATCGACCTCGCCGCCGCAAACGAGGCGATCGTTCTCGCGCTCTGCTCAAAGGCCGGAATCTCGTCCGACAATGATGAGCGCATGGGCTACTGCCAGGAGCTGCTTGAGCGCGGCATGGGTCTCGGACTTGAGCCGGAGGACATCTGGTTTGACCCGCTGTTCCTCGTGGTAAAAGGTATGCAGGACAAGCAGATGGAGGTTTTGAACTTCATCAAGGACCTGTCCGACATGGGGCTCAACTCCACGGGCGGCCTGTCGAACATCTCGAACATGATGCCCAAGCACATCCGCCCGATCATGGACAGCGCGATGGTCGCGATGGCGATGTTCTGCGGCCTCACCTCCGCGATCGCGAACCCGCAGGATCTGCGCCTCATGGAGACGATCCGCTCGTCCGACGTCATCAAATCCAACACGCTCTACGCGGACTCGTACCTCGAGATATAACGCCCAATCACTACAAAACCCGCCGCTTTACGCGGCGGGTTTTTCGGAGGTAAACGCATGAACGAAGTGACAAGACAGCTAAAAGCGCGAAAATCCGTGCGCGTATTTGAGGACGCGGCGGTGCCGCCGGAAATCCTCGACGAGATACTCGATTGCGCGTTCGCCGCGCCGACGGCGGGGTGCCAGATGCTGTATACGATTCTGCATATCACCGACCAAGCGAAAAAAGACGCGCTCTCCGCGCTGTGCGACAACCAGCCGTTTATCGCGCGTGCGCCCGTCGTGCTCGTGTTCCTCGCGGACTGCCGCCGCTGGCTCGACGCGTACCGCCTCGCGGGGGTTGACGCGCCGCCGCCGCGGGAGGCGGATTTGCTGCTCGCGTGCGCGGACGCGTTTATCGCCGCGCAGAACGCCGTGACGGCGGCGCAGTCGCTCGGGCTCGGCTCGTGCTATATCGGCGACGTTTGGGAGAACAGGGAGAAAATATCGGAGCTGCTCGCACTCGACGAGTTCACGTTTCCGGCGACGCTGCTCGTCCTCGGCTACCCGACGGAGCAGCAGAAAAAGCGCGAAAAGCCGCGCCGCTTTGACCGGCATTTCCTCGTGTTCGAGAACGCGTACCGCCCGCTGACCGAGACGGAGCAACGCGCGATGTTCGAGAATCAGGGCGACGAGGACTTGGAAAAGACGCTGCCGGAGTTCTGCCGACGCAAGTACATGTCGGAATTCGCGAACGAGATGCGCCGCAGCGTCGCGGAGTATTTGCGGGGATTTCGCCGCGCTTGACAAAATGTGAAACCTGAATTATAATGTTAAAAAAGCACGAAACGGCGCGCCGTTTCCACTGTTCCCCTCGGGAACAGTGAGTTGTGTTGAAAAAATAGGATTGGTGATAAAAAATGAAAAAACTAACGCTAATATCGTCGGTTCTCGCACTCGTTCTCGCGCTCTCCCTCGCTGCTTGCGGCGGCAACAGCAATACTGGAGGCAGTTCCACCACCCCGCCCGCGAGCAGCGCTACAACGCCGCCGCCCGCCGACAACACACCGAGCGGCGGCAACGAAACCACCGCGCCGAGTAACAACGAAAACACGGCGGATGACTGGCAAGCGTGGCTTAAAGAAGCCAAAGGCATTGACCTTGTTCTGCCTGATGGTTATACGGTTAGAACGGCGGATGTCCGGTCAAGCTATGAGCTGGTTTTTGATTTGACTGTCGGCGGCTCAATTACGAGCATAGATTTCGGGCAGCAGTTGATGGACTTAACCGCTGCCGCCGCTTCTAACGGCAACCATCAAGTTCACTTGACAGATGAAGGCCGTGTAGTAGAAGGTGACGCAATGACCGATTTTTTGGACAGCGTTACCTCGTTTCTTGAAGATAAGAGCGAGGGTTTTGTTGAATGGTGCTACACCTACAACGGAGATTTGCAAACTGTCACCTATCAATACAACGCTAAATCCATAGGTATTGCGTTCCATTGATTTTACGGCAAGGCGGGACGGTTTGCAGGTCGCTATTCCCCCCGCTCCAGCCTCACCACGCACTCCACATGCGCGCACCTCGGGAACATGTCAAACGCCCGCACCTCCGCGACGGAGTAGCCGCGCGCGCCGAACAGCTTCACGTCGCGCGCGAGCGTCGCGGGGTCGCACGAGACGTACACGACGCGCTCCGGCGACATCGCGGCGACGGCGTCAATCACCTCCGGCGCAAGACCTTTTCGCGGCGGGTCAACTACGACGACGCCCGGCCGCACACCGCGCTCCGCCAGCTCCCGCGCGGCATCCCCGGCGTCGCCGAGCAAAAACTCCGTGTTTGCAAGGCCGTTTCGCTCGGCGTTTTCCCGCGCGTTCTCCACGGCCTCCGGCACGATGTCCACGCCGTACACGCGCCCGACGTCCCGCGCGAGCGCGAGCGTCAGCGTCCCAGCGCCGCAGTACAGGTCGAGCGCCGCGTCGTCCCGCCCGAGCGCGGCGAGCCTGATCGCCTCTGCGTACAGCGCCTCCGCCTGCGCGCGGTTGACCTGATAGAACGAGCGCGGCGAGAGTCGGAATTTCAGCCCGCACAGGCTGTCCTCAAGATATTCCTCGCCGAAAAGCGTCCGGAACCCGCCCGACAGCACCGTGTTGCCGGGCGTTTTGTTCGTGTTTTGCAGTATGCTCACGACCTCGGGCACGCGCTCGCGCAGCTTATCGACGAGCTCATTGCGCCGCGGAATGTGATCCTTTGCCGTGACGAGCACGACCTGCGCCCCCGCCCCCTCGCGACAGAAAACGTACCGCAGCACGCCGTCGGGTGTGCCGTGCTTTGTCATCCACTCGCGCACGGAGAGCGCGGCGCGGTTTGAGACGTCCGACTGTATCAGGCAGCTCTCGACCGGTATTATATCATGGCTGCGCTCACGGTAAAAGCCCGTGACGGCGCGGCCGTCCGCGTGTCCGACCTCGAAAATCGCCTTGTTGCGATAGCCCTCCGTCTGCGGGGAGGGGGATACCTCCGGCAGCTCCGCCTCCACGCCGCCGAGCCGCAGCAGCGCGTCGCGGACGCGTTCGCGCTTGTAGCGCAGCTCCTCGGCGTAGCTCATGTGGGCGAGGTCGCACCCGCCGCACAGCCCGAAGTGCGGGCACACGGGCTCAATCCGCTCCGGCGAGGCCTCGATTATCCTCTCGATTTTCGCGAAAACGGCGGAATTTGACGCCTTGAGAATCCGCGCCTCGACTGTTTCGCCGCGAATCGCGCGGCGCACAAAGACCGCGCGACCGTCGAGCCGCGCCACGCCGTCGCCCGTTGAAGAGTATCCGTCGATTGTAAGTGTCACGATATCATTTTTATTCATTGCAATTTACCTCATTAAAAGGTATTATATCACAGATGAACACACAAAGAAAGGGTAACGCATGACAATCGGCAACCTAAAAATCCCCGGCCGCCTCGCGCTCGCCCCGATGGCCGGCGTGACGGATCTCGCGTTCCGCGAGCTCTGCCGCGAGCTCGGCGCGGCGCTCACATATACCGAGATGGTGAGCGCAAAGGCGCTCGTGTACCAGGACTCCAAAACTCGCGGCCTGCTGCAAATCGGAGAGGCGGAGCACCCGGTCGCCGCGCAGATATTCGGAAGCGAGCCGGAGAGTATGGCCGCCGGGGCCGTGCTCGCGCTGAAACACAGCGGCGCGGATTTTATCGACATCAACATGGGCTGCCCCGTCGGCAAGGTCGTAAAAAACGGCGACGGCTCGGCGCTCATGCTCGACCCGGACAAGGCCGCGCGAATCGTCGAGGCCGTGGCCCGCGCCATCGACCGCCCCGTGACGGTGAAAATCCGCCGCGGCTTCGACAAGGGCCACCTCAACGCCGCAGCGTTCGCCAAAACGCTCGAATCCGCGGGAGCCGCCGCCGTCGCCGTGCACGGCCGCACGCGCACACAGATGTACGCGGGCAACGCCGACTGGGACTGCATCGGCGAGGTGAAGCGCGCCGTGCAAATCCCCGTTATCGCCAACGGCGATATATGGAGCGGCGCGGACGCCGCGAAAATCCTCAAATACACCGGCGCGGACATGGCGATGATAGCGCGCGGCGCGCTCGGCAACCCGTGGGTGTTCCGCGAGGCGGCCGCCGCGCTCGCCGGGGAGCCGATCCCCGCCCGACCGACGGTCACGGAGCTCGCGGACACGGCGGCGCGCCAGCTGAGACGCGCGTGCGAGACGAAGGGAGAGCGCTCCGCGTGCCTCGACGCGCGGCGGCATTTCGCGTGGTACCTGCGCGGCATTCCCTACGCCGGGTTTTACAGGGAGCGGATCGCGAAAATAGAGACTTTTGACGACATTTTGCGGATTTCTGAAGATATCAAAAAGAATTTGGGGTGATGGCCTTGGACGCGGAGGAAGAACGCGCGGTAGTGGAGCGGGTGAAATGCGGCGATAAAGCGGCGTTTGAGGTGCTGCTTATCGCGTCGCAAAACGACGTGTACGCGCTCGCGCTGAAAATGCTCGGCAATCAGGACGACGCGCTCGACGTGTCGCAGGACGCGTTCCTGCGGGCGTACACCGCCATCGGAAAATTCCGCGCCGACGCGCGCTTTTCCGTGTGGATGTACAGAATAACCTACAATATCTGCCTCGACAGGCTGCGCAAGACGCGCCGACGAAGCGAGACGTCGCTCGAATCCGAGGAGGGGGAGCCGGAGCTGCAAATCCCGGACTTATCGCCTCTCCCGGAGGAGCGCGCAGTCTCGCGCGAGACGGCGAAGCTCGTGCGCGCGGGGCTCGACTCGCTGCCGCCGAAGCTGCGCGCGGCGCTCGTCATGCGCGAGGTGAACGAGCTGTCCTACGCGGAGATTGCCGCGTCAACGGGCGCGCGCGAGGGCACGGTGAAGTCGCGCATATCGCGGGCGCGCGCGGCTCTCGCGGAATATTTGCGCAGCAACGGAACTTTTATCGACGACAACCGTCATAACGGCGAAGAGGGAGGCGACAGCGATGCGTGAAAATGATATTAAGAACCTTGACGGACTGATTTCCGCGTCGCTGCGGGAGAGCGTCTCCGCCCCCCAAGAGCTGCGGCACAATGTCATGTCGGCCATCGCCGACCTCGACGCGCAAACTTCGCCGCAGCGCCGCGCAATCCCGCGCTTCGTCCGCTACGCCCCGGCGCTCGCGTGCGTCGCAATCGTCTGCTTCATCGGCGTGACGTTCCTGCGCAACGGCGGCGCGAAGTCCGCCGCCCCTCCGCAATACGGAACGTCGTTTGACTACACGGTCTCAAACGGCGCGGATTCGGGCGGCGCGGTCCCCGAGATCGGCTCGGCGGGCGGTTCGGCGACCGGAAGCCTCAACAAGGATATGCTGGCGGCTCCGCCGGCGGCCGCGCCGATGCCGACTCCGTCGCCAAAGCCGGAAGAGAACTATAGTGATACTCCGATGTACGCCGCCGCACCGGCGGACGACTCCGAGAGCCCCGCAGCCTCTGCCGAAACCGCCGCAATCGCCGCCGAGGTCATCGTGGCGACTGACGAGCTGCCCGACGAGCTGCGCGACATGGAGAGCGTTGCCCTCGACGACGGCACGTACCTGTTTGAGAACGTACCGCACGATACGGTCGAGAAGCTATTGAAAATCGGCGCAGTCCTGAGCTCCGGCGACCTCCCGGAGGGCACGGTGAGCGTCCTGTGGACGCCGGGGAACAGCGTCAGCCGCCGATAACCGCGCTGATTAAATCCCAGACCTCCTCCGGCGACACGCCCTTCGCGCTTATTCCGATGCAAACCCCGTCGTACAGCACCCCGAGCTCCACGCGCCACGCGTCAATATCGCCACTGTCGCCCTCGCGGTAAAACGCGAGGGCTTTCACCGCGTCAAGAGATATCTCCTCCGCCGTGAAGAGCGTGCCGTCGTCAAATCCGGCGGCGTACTCCCGCCCCGACACCTGCCACTGGAACCACGCGTTTTCGCGTCCCCAGTGCGCCGTCAGGCAGTCCTCGCGCTGATTCACCGTGCGGTTGGCGAACTCAAAACCGAAGCCGGCGGGCGCGCTCTCGGGTAAATACGCCCCGAAATCCGCCTCGTCGCGCGCGCCCTCGAGCGAAAGCGCCTCGTGCCGGTATTCGGGTATGACCGGGTCGGCGAGCACGCCGAGATCCGCCGCGCCGTTCGCGATTATGGCGTTTACCAGCTCTGTCAGGCGCGTCTCGCCGCCGTCGCCCTCATAGCTGTCGTGCAGCTCGACGCGGTACGCGACGTTGCCGAGCTTGAACGTCGCCTGAAAAAGCGTCACGCCGCTCTTGCCGTCGCCGCCGATACGCACCGCCGTGACGGGAACGCCGTAAACCTCCGACACGACCGCGTCGGCATCGTAAACAATCACGCAGTCCTCGCGGATTTCCCCCTCGCCGAGCGTTATCTGCGTCCTGTAATAGCCCTCGGCAAACTGCACGGGGTTGTAGTACCCGTGCGGCGTAAGCGTCTCGACGGCGGAGAGGTTCATCAGCTTCCCCTCGCCCGTGTACAGCGCCGTCGCCGTCAGCGTCAGCGGCAGATTCGGGAACACCGCCGCGAGCTGTTCGTCCGTCAGCTCGTACTCAAAGACGTCCGCCGGGTACGCCGCGTCCGCGTACGCGCCGACTTCGCCCCTGTTCAGCGTCAGCGGATACAGAGCGGTTCCCGGAGATGCGGGAGCGTCCGCGACCGAACCCGGTTCCGTCGCCGTCTGTGCGGGAGCGACCGTCGTCGCCGGATTGACGTCCGCGCCGCGCAGCGTCGGAATCGCCAAAACCGCCACCGCGGCCACAACCGCGATTCCCGCCAACGCGGGGACAACGCGCCGCGCCGCCGCGCGTTTTTGCGGACTTGCCGTGCGGATATTCGCGAGCATACGAAGCTTCGCCGCCTCCGTCGGATTCACGTTATCCCACGCGTTAATAATCATCTCACTTTTCAAAATTGTCACCTAACCTTTCGCGCAGAAGCTCCCGCGCCTCATGCAGATAATTTCGCACCGTCGATTGCGGCCTTTTCAGGAGCTTCGAAATCTCGACGCCCGTGTAGCCCTCGTAGTAATGCAGATAAATCACCGTTTTGTACTTCTCCGGCAGCGCGAGCACCGCGCCGAGCGTGTCGTCAACCCCGACCTCGGGCGCGGCAAAGCCGTCGCCGCGCTCCTCCAGACTGACATTTTTCCGCGCGGCGCTCTTCAGCTTGTCCTTGCAGAGATTCGACGCGATTCTGATCAGCCACGCCTTCTCGTGCTCCGCGCTCTCGAACGCCTTGCCGGAGGCGAGCAGCTTCAGGAACGCGTCCTGCACCGCGTCCTCGGTGTCTGCGGGATTTTTCATGTACGCGAAGCAGACGCGGTACACCGTCCCCGCGTGCCGTTCAAATATCTCCGCAATCTCCATTCCAACAGCCCCTCTCACCCGTAATACGATTCAGACGCCCGAAACGTCGGATTTACGAAACAACGCCGCGGCAGTTTCCTGCCGCGGACGTCTTGTTCAAAAATATTCTCTACGCCTCGAACGCCTCAAATCTCCTCGCGCCGCGCGTCACAAGCCAGCGGTACAGCAGCGCGTCCGCAACCGCGAGCGCCGCGATCACAAGCCACGCGTAGGTTCCGGAG
>JAISKU010000016.1 GCA_031261245.1 Oscillospiraceae bacterium
TAGTGCGCCGTCATCGCGGTTATGAGCACGGCGGCCGTCACGGCGTCCTTGTCGCGCACATAGTCGCCCGCCATGTAGCCGTAGCTCTCCTCGTAGGAGAACACGACGTTCCCCTCGCCTGACGATTCCAGCTCGCCCTTGCGCTCCGCCATGAATTTGAAGCCCGTGAACGTATCGAAACACCTCGCGCCGCCTAATCTCGCGGCGCGGCGCGCCATGTCCGTCGTGACGATCGTTTTCAGCACGACGGGATTCTCCGGCAGCACGCCCGCGCGCTTTTTCGACGCTAAAACGTAATCAATCAGCAAAACGCCCGTCTTGTTCCCGGACAGGTGGACGTAATCGGGATTATCGGCTCCGCCTTTTGCTCCGTCGCGCACGAGCACGGCAATCCTGTCGCTGTCCGGGTCGGTGCCGATGATAATATCCGCGCCGACTTCCCGCGCGAGCCTTCCCGCGAGGGCAAAACCCTCCGGCAGCTCCGGATTCGGCGACTCGACCGTCGGAAACGTGCCGTCGGGCGTCATCTGCTCCGGCACGGGATACAGATGCCTCACCCCGAGGCGGCGCAGCGCCTCCGGGACGAGCTTATACCCCGCCCCGTGAAACGGCGTGTACACGACGCGCAGTCTGTCCGCGACAGCGGCGACGGCCTGCGGCTCGGCCGCCTCACCGAGAGCCTCGGCGAGAAACGCCTCGTCCGTCTCCTCGCCCATCACGGTGATTATGCCGCGCGCCACGGCGTCGCCGTACTCCACGCGCTTTATCGAGGCGAAGATGTCCGTCCCCTCCATGCGCTCCGCCACCCACCGCGCCTCGCGCGGCGGGAGCTGCGCCCCGTCGGAGAGATAGACCTTGTAGCCGTTGTACTCCTTTGTGTTGTGGCTCGCGGTGATGTTTATCCCCGCCGCGCAGCCGTATTTGCGTATGGCAAAACTCAACTCCGGCGTCGGGCGTATGTCGTCAAAAATGCGCACGCGTATTCCGTTCCCCGCGAGCACCGAGGCGGCCTCCTGCGCGAACAGGAGGCTGTTTATGCGGCAGTCGCGGCACACCGCGACCTCGCCGCCGCCGAGCTTTTCGAGTATGACCTCCGCGAACGCCTGCGTCGCGTGGCGAATCACGTGTACATTTATCCTGTTCGTGCCGAGCGCCATCACGCCGCGCAGTCCGGCCGTGCCGAACGCGAGCGGCGCGAAAAAGCGCGACTCAATCTCTGCCGCGTCGTCCGCGATATCAAGAAGCTCGCGCCGCTCCGCGTCCGACAGGGCGGGGGAGGCGCGCCACTTATCGTATTCGGAGCGCGCGCTCATACGTTCTCTTCCTCCGGTATCGCGGCGAGCAGATCGCGCGCCTCGTCGAGCATCGTCTCCGGGACGAAGATGTCCACGCCGTGCGTCTTGCGCTGCCACCGCTTGTCCGTCGGAATCCCGTACGCGCGCAGCAGGTTCAGCGTTATCTCCACGTCCATGTCGTCGTAAATCGCCGTCGTCAGAAGCGCTGGGGGGACTATGTCGCCGCCCTCCGCGGCCTTGGGCCACGGGAGAGGCTTTTCCTTTTTGAAGCGGAAACCGAAAATTCCCATATGTGAGGTCCGTCCCTATTTGTGATATTTTCCGCCGGAAATTATGTTATACGCCCTGTAGAGCTGCTCGAGCGCGAACACCCGCGCCAGCGAGTGCGGAAGCGTCATGCGAGACAGCGACAGGCGCAAATCCGCCGCGTTTTTTACATCGTCGTGCAGTCCGTTTGACGAGCCGATCACGACGCAGAGCCTCGAGTGCGACTGCGACAGCCCGGACAGCGTGTCCGCGAGCTCCCGCGTGCTCATCTCGCGCCCCTCGACGCACAGCGCGATCACATACGCGCCCTTGGGAATCCGCGTCAGCAGCTCCGGAGCCTCTTTTTGGAGCGAGGCGAGCTCGCGTATCTCGACGACGCTCAGATCGCAGTAAGCGCCCAGCCGCTTGATATATTCCCCGGCGGCCTGCTCGTAATACTTCTCCTTCACGCGCCCGGCGCACAGGAGCGTCACGCCCGTCATACGCCGAGAGTCCCGCACGGCGTGTCCGGCGGCGCGACAGTGAGCTCCACGTCGCCGCCGACGTCTGCGCCGCCCCTTGAGAGCGCGTCGCGCACGTCGCGGTAGGCGAGCTCGGGCGTGTTGTTCTCCCGCGAGAGGTGCGCGAGAATGATTTTCCGCGCGCCGCTTTTCGCGAGCTCCAGCGCGAGCGCGCCGCCCGCGAGATTCGACAGATGCCCCATTTCCGAGGCAATCCGCCGCCTTAGCGACGGCGGATAGTTGCCGAATTTGAGCATCGTTATGTCGTGGTTCGCCTCGACGACGGCGAGATCCGCCCCCGACGCGGCAGTCAGCACGTCCTCCGTCACGATTCCGAGATCCGTCGCGAACGCGAGCGTCCTGCCCCCGGCGGAGACCGTGAAGCCGACGCTTCCCGGCGCGTCGTGCGAGGTGCGAAAGGCGCGGATACCGAAGCCCGCGGCGTCAAGCACGACGCCCGGCTCAATCACCTCGAGCGGGGAGCCGCCCGCAACCTGATTCTCAATGGCGTCGAGCGTCGCGCGCGTCGCGAAAATCCTCGGCGCTATGTACTTTGTCATGATTCCGAGGCCGTTTATGTGGTCGGAGTGGCTGTGCGTCACAAGAATCGCGGAAATCTCCCCCGGCTCAACCCCGAGCTCGCGCAGCGAGCCGCGAATCCGCTTGTAGGAGATTCCGGCGTCGATCAGTATGTGCGCCCCGCCGTGCGAGACGAGCGCGCAGTTGCCGGAGGAGGAGCTCGCGAGCGTCGTTATGCGCATCTCTATACGGCGGACGCTTCCGCGGGAGCTTCGGACGCGTCAAAGGTGTCGTCAATGCTCGTGATGTCGGCGCCGAGCGAGCGCAGCTTGCCCACGATGTCCTCATACCCGCGCTCAATGTAGCTGACGCCCTCAATCTCCGTCGTGCCGCGCGCGCACAGTCCCGCGATGACGAGCGCCGCGCCCGCGCGCAGGTCGTGCGCCCTCAGCGGAGCGCCGGTGAGACCTGACACGCCCTCGATTATCGCGGTGCGCCCCGTGACGCGTATGGACGCGCCCATTTTCGCCAGCTCGTCCACATATTTGAAGCGGTTGTCCCACACGCCCTCCGTGACGGTGCTTGTCCCGTCGGCGAGGCAGAGCAGCGTGGATATCTGCGGCTGCATGTCAGTCGGAAACCCGGGGTACGGCATGGTGGTCACGTCAATCTTGCGGAAGCGCTCTCCGCCCTCGACGACTATCGAGGCGACGCCGGACTCCTCGACGGACACGCCCATCTCGCGCAGCTTCCCCGAAATGCACTCAAGGTGCTTCGGGGTCACATTTTTTATCTCGACCCTGCCGCCCGTTCCTGCGGCGGCCGCCATGTACGTCCCGGCCTCAATCTGGTCAGGGATTATCGAGTACGTCCCGCCGTGCAGACTCTTCACGCCGTAGATTCTGATGACGTTCGTGCCCGCGCCGCGAATGTCCGCGCCCATGTAGTTGAGGAAGTTCGCGAGATCGACGATGTGAGGCTCACGCGCGGCGTTCTCGATGAGCGTCACGCCGTCGGCCGTCGTCGCGGCGAGCATGATGTTTATGGTCGCGCCGACGGACACGACGTCGAAGAACACGGACGCGCCGTGAAGCCCGCCGTCCGTCGTCGCGGTCAGCACGCCGTTTTTGATGTCGATAGACGCACCCATCGCGGTAAAGCCCTTCACGTGCTGGTCAATCGGGCGCACGCCGCCGAAGTTGCAGCCGCCGGGCATGGCGATATCCGCGCGGCCGAACCGCGCCAAGAGCGCGCCGATGAGGTAGTACGACGCGCGTATGCGCCGCATGGCGTCAAACGTCGCGGCGTGTGTGGACACGCTCGTGCAGTCGAGCTCGACCGTGCCGCCGCCGAGGTCGCGCAGACGCGCGCCCATCTGGCGCAGGATGCCGAAGAGCATCGAGACGTCGGAGATGTCCGGCACGTTCTCAATCCGGCACACGCCGTCTACGAGCAGCGCGGCGGGAATGATTGCGACTGCGGCGTTTTTCGCGCCGCTTATCGTGACGGAACCGTTTAGCGGTACTCCGCCGCGAATAATATATTTGGACAAAGGCTATATCCTCCCGGAAGCGTGATTTTGGCGTAAGATTAGTATTGCCCTGTTTTGTAACAATTTTGCAACATTGTAACGCATATTTTAATTTTTTGCAAGCCTTTTGTTAATTGATTGTCGCATTATTGCGATTTTTTTCGAAATAAGCTATAATTAATAAAAATAAAGGAGGCGTTTCCACATGAATGAGGTATACGAAAAGCTCCGCGCGTGCGCGGACGCCGTGCGCGCCCGCACGGATTTTGCGCCGCGCGTCGCGATTGTCCTCGGCTCCGGCCTCGGCGCGTTCGCCGACGGCCTCGACGAGATCGTGTCCGCCGTCGATTACGCGGATATCCCCGGCTTCCCGCAGAGCACCGTGCAGGGGCACCGCGGGCGCTTCGTGTTCGGGTATGAACGCGGCGTGCCGGTCGTCGTCATGCAGGGCAGGGTGCACTACTACGAGGGCTATGCGATCGAGGACGTGGTGCTCCCGATTCGCCTCATGGGGCTGCTCGGCGCGAAAACGCTCCTCCTCACGAACGCCGTCGGCGCGATCAACGCGTCCTACCGCTCCGGCGACTTCATGCTGCTGCGCGACCACATTCTCTACGGCGTGCCGTCGCCGCTTATCGGCGCGAACCTCGACGCGCTCGGCACGCGCTTCCCGGACATGAGCGAGGTGTACTCAAAATCCCTGCGCGACAAGGTGCGCGCGGCGGCCGAAAGGCTCGGCGTCGCGCTGCGCGAGGGCGTGTATATCCAGACCTCCGGCCCGCAGTTTGAGACTCCGGCGGAGATCCGCGCGTTCGCCGCGCTCGGCGCCGACGTCGTGGGCATGAGCACGGCGTGCGAGGCCGTCGCGGCGCGCCACATGGGGCTTGAAATCGCGGGAATCTCCTGCGTGTCGAACCTCGCGGCGGGCTTGTCGCAGACCGCGCTGACGCACGAGGAGGTGCAGGCGGCCGCCGACGCCGCCGCGCCGAGATTTATGGCGCTCGTCAGCGCGGCGATAGCGGCGATGGGGGAATGAGCACATTCACTTGAAATTATCGTAATAGTATGGTATACTTACTGCGTGAGGTGAATCGCACAATGAGCGGAATGCGAGTTTATTTGGAAACCACGGTGTTTAACAGATATTTTGAGCATGAGCGGGAATACAGCGCCGAGACGGAGCGACTTTTTGACAAGATAAACGCAGGAGAAATTGAGGCATATACCTCGGCGACTGTGCTTGAGGAAATCGACAAAGCCCCAGAACCAAAGCGCGAACAGATGCTGGAGCTAATTCGAGAATGTAAAATAGAGGTTTTGGAAACAGATTCTCAGGCGTATGATCTGGCGGATTTGTATATAGAAATGGGTATCATACCCTCGCGGTTCAGATTGGACGGCGTCCACATAGCGATGGCGGCGATTCATAATATGGATGTTATTGTGAGCCTGAATTTTCACCACATTAACAAGCTCAAAACAAAAACAGCGACAGAAATAGTACACCGCATGGAGGGCTACGGCAGCCCGATTATATGTACGCCAATGGAGGTGCTGAATGATGAATAATGATTTTGAGAATCAGCTCGACGAGATAAGGGTAAAGCTGAACGAGCGGACGCGGGACATGAAAAACGCGGACGCGGCCAAAGCGGCCAACGTCAACGCGGCGGAAATTGCGAGGAAGTACGGGATAACCATTGTCAGGGGCGAGCCTTTTGTGCGCCCCGCGGCGCGAAAATAACCCCCCCCCCCGACACAAAACCCACCCGCACGGGGGGGGTTTGCTCGGGGCTGGCATCGCCGGGGGCCGTATGGTACGTCTCCCGCGC
>JAISKU010000021.1 GCA_031261245.1 Oscillospiraceae bacterium
GGGCTCGACCTCGAAAACCCCGCGAATGAGCCGCAGTACGGCAAGGACGGCTTCCTCGAGCTCGGCGTCTCGCCCGAGAGCGCGCCCGACAAGGCGGAGTACGTCGAAATCGGCTTCACCGCCGGCATCCCGACCTCCATCGACGGCAAAAAAGCCTCCGCGAAGGACGTCATATACAAGCTCAACGCCCTCGGCGGCAAGCACGGCATCGGCCTGTACGACGTTGTTGAAAACCGCCTCGTCGGCATGAAGTCCCGCGGCGTGTACGAGACGCCCGGCGGCACAATCCTCTACCGCGCGCACGAGGTTCTCGAGAGCATCACCCTCGACAAGGAAACCGCGCACGCAAAGGAGACCCTCGCGATCAAATTCGCGGAGCTCGTGTACAACGGCCAGTGGTTCACACCCTTACGCGAGGCGATTTCCGCGTTCGTGGACAGCACGCAGAAGAGTGTGACGGGCACCGTTAAGTTCAAGCTCTACAAGGGCAACATCATCAACGCCGGCGTGTGGAGCGATTACAGCCTGTATTCCGAGGAGCTCGCGTCGTTCGGCGAATCCGACTACGACCAGAAGGAGTCCGAGGGCTTCATAAACCTCTACGGCCTGCCCATCAAGGTAAAAGCGCTGCTGGACGAGCAAAGGGGAAAATAACTTGCCGAGTATGATGGTTCACTTTGCCGTGGGTCGGGAGTACCGCCCCGAGGGCGACGGATTGTACCTTTTCGGAAATATCGCGCCGGATTTCACCGACGCGCGCGCAATCAAGGACGTCATCCACCTGCGCGACAGACCCGACCGCCTCACGGCGCTCTCGGAGCTGCGCGACGCAATCGACATTGAAAACGGCTTTGAGCTCGGCTGGCTACTGCACCTGTTCGCGGATCTGCGGTGGGACTCGGAGCTCATCCCGAAATTCCGCGACGCGTACCGCGGCGAGGGGCACTGGTTCCCGGCGTACCGCGACGAGATAAGCAAGCTGAACAACTGGATGTATCAGCATGTCGGGTGGGCGCGGGAGATCTGCGGCCGCGCGGGCGCGGCGGACGTCAGCGAATCGCGTGAACTCAGTCGCGTGCTGCCGCTGCCGCTGGAGCTCGGTTGGTACCGCAACCGCGTACTGAGCAGGCCGCTTACGCGGCGCGACGCGCCGCAGGTGTTCAGCGGCGACATGGCGCAGGAATTCGCGGCGGAGACCGCAAGACGATTCAAGGAGTGGTTATAGTGGCGAAATTATGGTCAGGCAGGTTCGACGAGGACACCGACAGACTCGTTGACGAGCTCAACGCCTCCCTGCCGTTTGACAAGCGGCTGTACCGCGAGGACGTCGCGGGCAGCGTCGCCCACGCGGAGATGCTCGGCGACTGCGGCATAATTGAGCAGTCCGAGGCTTCGGCAATCGTCGCCGCCCTCGGCGAAATTCTCGCCGACATCGACGCCGGGAAGTTCGAGTTCTCGCTCGCCGACGAGGATATCCACATGGCGATCGAGGCGGAGCTCACGCGCCGCGTCGGCGACGCCGGAAAGCGACTGCACACCGCGAGAAGCCGCAACGATCAAATTGCGCTCGACTTCCGGCTGTACCTGAAGCGCGAAATTTCGGCTGTGCGCTCAAACCTCCTCGCCCTCATCTCCGCGCTCGCGGACATCGCCGAAAAAAACCTCGACGCGATAATGCCCGCGTACACCCACCTCCAGCGCGCGCAGCCGTCCACGCTCGCGCACTACATGATGGCCTACGCGAACATGCTCCGCCGCGACGTGACGCGCCTCGAGGACTGTTTTGACCGCATGGACCTCTCGCCGCTCGGCAGCGGCGCGCTCGCGGGGACGACTTACCCTATTGACAGAAAAAAGGTTGCGGATAAGCTTGATTTTTCCGGTATAACCGAAAACAGTCTTGACGGAGTTAGCGACCGCGACTACGCGATAGAGCTTTTGAGCGACCTGTCGATCCTCATGATGCACCTCTCGCGCTTCTCCGAGGAGATAATCCTCTGGTGCTCGTGGGAGTTCAAGTTCATAGAGCTCGCGGATAAATATTCAACAGGCAGCTCGATCATGCCGCAGAAGAAAAACCCCGACGTCGCGGAGCTCGTGCGTGGCAAAACCGGCCGCGTGTACGGCGACCTCGTCGCGCTGCTGACGGTGATGAAGGCGCTGCCGCTGGCGTACAACAAGGACATGCAGGAGGACAAGGAGGGCGTGTTCGACGCGCTCGACACAGTACAAAAGTGCCTGCCGGTGTTCACGGCAATGCTGCAAACCATGACAATCCGCCGCGACAACATGAGAAAAGCCGCCGCAGAGGGTTTCATCAACGCCACAGACTGCGCGGACTACCTCGTGAAAAAGGGTCTGCCGTTCCGCGACGCGTACACCGTCGTCGGCAAGCTCGTCAACGATTGCATTGCAACGGGCAAAACGCTCGAGACGCTCGCACTCGACGACTACAAGGCCGCGAGTCCGCTGTTCGACACTGACGTGTACGACGCGATCTCGCTCGAAACCGGCGTCGCGGAACGCAAATCCCCCGGCGGCCCCGCCCCCGACGCAGTGAAAGCGCAGATTTCAAGCATACGCAAATTTTTGGAGGACTCACAATGACAATCCGCAAAATGACAATCGACGACTACGACGCCGTCTACGCCCTCTGGCTCGCGACGCCGGGAATGGGGCTGAACACCACCGACGACTCGCGCGAGGGCATCGAAAAGTACCTGCGCCGCAACCCGACCACCTGCCTCGTAGCGGAGGAGAACGGCGAGCTCATCGGCGTCTCCCTCGGCGGACACGACGGCCGTCGCGGCTTCCTGAACCACGCCGCGGTGAAAGCGTCGGAGCGCCGCCGCGGCATCGGAGAGCTGCTGCTGGAGCGCACGATGGACGCGCTGCGTGACGAGGGGATAAGCAAGGTCGCGCTCGTGTGCTTCAAGGACAACGAGATCGGCAACGCCTTCTGCGAAAAGCACGGCTTCGTCGTCCGCCACGAGCTGAATTACCGCAACAGGTCAATCGTCGATATAACATACATCAGACCGTAGGGGACGGCGTCCTCGACGTCCCGCGAACCGTAGGGGACGGCGTCCTCGACGTCCCGCAACCGTAGGGGACGGCGTCCTCGACGTCCCGCGACGTAAGGAGACAAAATGAAACCAAAAATCTACATCGACGGCAAGGACGGCACAACCGGCCTGCAAATATATGACCGCCTCGGCGCGCGCGGCGATATCGAGCTGCTGCTCATAGATGAGGAAAAGCGCAAGGATGCCGCCGAGCGCAAAAAGCTCCTCAACGCCGCCGACATCGTGTTCCTCTGCCTGCCCGACGACGCGGCGCGCGAGGCCGTGGCGCTCGTCGAGAACACGCAGACGCGCGTAATCGACGCCTCGACGGCGCACCGCACCGCGCCCGGCTGGGACTACGGCTTCCCGGAGCTCTCGCCCGCGCGCCGCGCCGCAATCGCCGCCTCAAAGCGCGTCGCGAACCCCGGCTGCTACGCCACGGGAATGCTCGCAATCGCCGCGCCGCTCGTTGCGCTCGGAATCCTCGCGCCGGACTATCCGCTCACCGTGCACGCCGTCTCCGGCTACTCGGGAGCCGGAAAAAAGGGCATCGCGCAGTACGAGGCCGCAACCCGCGCCGCCGAGCTCGACAGCCCGCGCCAGTACGCCCTCTCGCAGGCGCACAAGCACCTCCCCGAAATGCAGAAAATCGCGGGTCTGACGCGCACGCCGATATTCAACCCGTACATCTGCGACTTCTACGCCGGAATGACGGTCAGCGTGCCACTCTACGCGTCCGGCGACGCGATTTTCGCCGCACTCTCGGTGCACTACGAAAAAGCGCGGTTCGTAAAAGTCCTCCGCGCGCCGGAGGACGGCTTTATCCCCGCGACAGGCAACACGGGCACAAATTTACTCACCGTCTACGTCTGCGGCGACGGGGAGCGCACGACGGCAATCTCACTTCTCGACAATCTCGGCAAGGGCGCGTCCGGCGCCGCCGTACAAAATATGAACATCATGCTCGGAATACCGGAGGACACATCACTATGAAATTTATATCGGGCGGCGTGACTGCCGCGCAGGGCTTCACGGCCTCGGGAATCCACGTCGGGGTCAAGACGAACAACCCCAACAAAAAGGACGTCGCGCTCATCGTCGCCGACCGCGACTGCGCGGCCGCCGCGCTCTACACAAAAAACATTGTCAAGGCCGCGCCGCTCCTCGTCACGAAGCGCCACCTTGAGGGCGGCCACGCCCGCGCGATAATCGCGAACTCCGGCAACGCGAACGCGTGCGCGCCCGACGGCGAGGAGAACGCGCTGCGCATGTGCGCCGCCGCCGCCTCCGCGCTCGGAATCCCGCCCTCCGACGTGCTTGTCGCCTCAACGGGCGTAATCGGCCAGCGCCTGAAGGTCGAGGCCATCGAGGACGGCATTGCGACGCTCGCGGGCGCGCTCTCGCCCGACGGCTCCGACGCCGCGGCGGGCGCGATCATGACGACGGACACCGTGAAAAAAGAGGTCGCCGTCGAGTTCACCGTCGGCGGCGTGACCGCGAAGCTCGGCGGCATCGCAAAGGGCAGCGGCATGATCCACCCGAACATGGGCACAATGCTCTGCTTCCTCACGACCGACGCGGCAATCTCGCCCGAGATGATAAAAAAAGCCCTGCTGCAAGCCGTAAATGTCAGCTTCAACCGCATATCCGTGGACGGCGACACCTCGACAAACGACATGGCCGTCGTCCTCGCGAACGGCGCGGCCGCCAACGCGGAAATCACGTCCGATGGCGCGGACTTCGACGCGTTCGTCGCGGCGCTCACCGCCGTCTCCGTGAAGCTCGCGACCGAGATGGCCTCCGACGGCGAGGGTGCGCAGCACCTCATCACCTGCACCGTCAGCGGCGCCGCGACGGAGGCCGACGCGGAGACAATCGCGAAATCCGTAATCTCCTCCACGCTCTTCAAGGCCGCAATCTTCGGCGCGGACGCGAACTGGGGCCGCGCACTGTGCGCCATGGGCTACTCCGGCGTGGAGTTTGACACGGAAAAGGTCGGCGTCAGCTTCAAATCCGCCGCCGGCGAGATCGCGGTCTGCCGCGACGGGCGCGGACTGGACTTCGACGAGGACGCGGCGAAGCAAATCCTCACCGAGCACGACGTCGTCGTGGACATCACCATTTCAGAGGGCGACGCCTCCGCCACGTGCTGGGGCTGCGACATCACCTACGACTACATTAAGATAAACGGAGATTACAGGACATGAGTGACAACAACATTCGCGCCAAAATCCTCGTCGAGGCCCTGCCGTATATACAGCGCTTCAACGGCAAAATCGTCGTCATCAAGTACGGCGGGAACGCGATGATCTCCCCGGAGCTCTTCGACGCGGTGATGGAGGACATAATTCTCCTGCGCCTCGTCGGAATCCCCGTCGTGCTCGTCCACGGCGGCGGCCCGGAGATAAACGACATGCTCAAAAAGCTCGGCAAGGAGCCGAAATTCATCAACGGCCTGCGCTACACAGACCGCGAGACGATGGACGTGGTGCAGAGCGTGCTGTGCGGCAAGGTGAACAAGGACCTCGTCGCGACGATACAGCGCAAGGGCGCGTCCGCCGTCGGACTGTGCGGGCTCGACGCGGGGCTGTTCAAGGCGGTGAAGCTGCCGGGCGAGGACCTCGGCTACGTCGGCGAAATCATCGAGGTGAACACGGGAATCGTGCTGCGCGCTATCGAGGCGGGGAGAATCCCCGTCGTCGCGACCGTCGCGCTCGGCATTGACGAGGACACGAGCTACAACATCAACGCCGACACCGCCGCGTCAAAGCTCGCGTCCGGGCTCGGCGCCGAAAAGCTCATCCTGCTCACGAACACGCGCGGCGTGCTGCGCGTGCAGGACGACGAGGACACGCTCATCCACCAGATCCGCGTTTCCGAGATACCCGCGCTGCGCGGCGAAAACATCATCTCCGGCGGCATGATACCGAAAATCGACTGCTGCGCCGACGCGATCGCGGGCGGCGTGCGACGAACCCACATTCTCGACGGGCGAATCCCGCACGCAATCCTCATCGAGATGCTCACCGACGAGGGCGCGGGAACTATGATATGGTAGGGGGAAAATAAAATGACATCAAACGAGATAAAAAACCTTGACGCGAATCACGTCATGCAGACATACGGCCGCTTCGACGTCGCGATTGACCACGGCGAGGGCGCGCGGCTCTACAGCCCCGAGGGGCGCGAGTATATCGACTTCACGTCGGGCATCGGCGTCAACTCCGTCGGCTACGCCAACAAAAAGTGGGCCGACGCGATATACGCGCAGGCGCTCAAGCTCGGCCACATCTCAAATCTGTTCTACACGGAGCCCTACGCGCGCCTCGCGGAGCAGCTCACGGCGCGCTCCGGCATGAAAAACGTGTTCTTCGCGAACGCCGGCGGCGAGGCGAACGAGGGACTCATCAAGCTCGGCCGCAAATACTCGCACGACAAGTACGGCGACGGCCGCGCGACGATTCTCACGCTCGTGCAGTCGTTCCACGGCCGCACAATCTCGACGCTCGCCGCGACGGGGCAGGAGCAGTTCCACAAACACTTCTTCCCGTTCACGGACGGCTTCCGCCACATCCCGGCGAACGACGTCGCCGCGCTCGAGGCGGCGCTCACGCCCGACGTAGCCGCCGTCATGGTAGAGCTCATTCAGGGCGAGGGCGGCGTGTTGCCGCTCAAGGTTGAATACGTAAAGCAGCTGCGCGAGCTCTGCACACAGCGCGACGTGCTCTTCCTCGCCGACGAGGTGCAGACGGGCGTCGGCCGCACGGGCAAGCTCTTCGCGTACCAAAATTACGGCGTCCTGCCCGACGCCGCGACGTTCGCCAAGGGCATCGCGGGCGGCCTCCCGATGGGCGGACTGCTCGCCTCCGAAAAGACCGCGACCGTCCTCGCGGCCGGCGACCACGCCACGACGTTCGGCGGAAACCCCATAGCCGCCGCCGCCGCGCTGGAAGTCCTCTCGCAGCTTTCGGACGAGACACTGAAAGAAGTCGCGACAAAGGGCGAGTACGTCAAGGACACTATCAGAAGCTGGAACCTTCCCGCCGTCGGCGAGATTCGCGGCCTCGGCCTCATGCTCGGCGTCTCCACCGTCGGCGTCTCGCCGAAGGAGGCCGCCGCGAAGTGCATCGCAAACGGCCTGCTGATACTCACCGCCGGCTCCGACGCGCTGCGTATGCTGCCGCCGCTCACGATCACCTACGACGAGCTCAACGCCGGCCTCGCAATTCTGAAAGGGGTATTGCAATGAAACATCTATTAAAATTACTGGATTTGTCGCGCGACGACATAACCCTGATCCTCGACACCGCCGACGCGCTCAAATCGGAGCAGAAATCCGGCAAAAAGCACGACTTCCCGGCGGGCAAAACCCTCGCGATGATCTTCGCGAAGAGCTCGACGCGCACGCGCGTGTCGTTTGAGACGGGCATCTTCCAGCTCGGCGGGCAGGGCATCTTCCTCTCGAACGCCGACTCCCAGCTCGGGCGCGGCGAGCCGCTTCAGGACACGGCGCGCGTCCTCTCGCGCTACTGCGACTGTATCATGATTCGGACTTATGAGCAGAAAGAAGTGGAAAATCTCGCGAAGTTTGCTACTATACCCGTAATAAATGCGCTGACGGACTTCGAGCACCCCTGTCAAGTCCTCGCGGATTTACAGACAATCCGCGAGCACAAGGGCAAGCTCGCCGGACTGAAAATCGCGTACATCGGCGACGGCAACAACATGGCGAACTCGATAATCGCGGGCGGCCTTATCTGCGGCATGGACGTGTCCGCCGCGTGCCCGGAGGACTACCGCCCCGCGCGGGAGACGCTCGACTTCGCCGCGACCGTCACGGACGCGAAGTTTGAGCTCACCGCCGACCCGAAGGTCGCGGCAAAAGACGCCGACGTCATCTTCACGGACGTCTGGGCGTCGATGGGGCAGGAGTCCGAGGCCGAAAAGCGCAAGATCGCGTTCCGCGGCTACTGCGTGGACGACTCCATAATGGCGCTCGCGAAGCCCGACTGCATGGTGCAGCACTGTCTGCCAGCGCACAGGGGCGAGGAGATAACCGAAAAGGTGTTCGAGGAGCACGCGGACGAGATATTCGACGAGGCGGAGAACCGCCTGCACGCGCAGAAAGCGATAATGTACCTGCTGATGAAGAAATAAGCGCGAAAAAACCGCCCGGAAGGGCGGTTTTCCTCTCAAAATCAGAGTTGACGGTGGCGGATATTTATGCTAAACTTCAGGGGTTGCCACAAAAAAGAAAAAATGTGAGGTGCGATATGAAATTTCCGCGTTACGACTACTTACAGCCCGGAGTGCCCACGATAAAGACGAAAATGCTCTTCTCGGATCAGCTTGCCGAGATCCCGAAGTTTGACCGCCCGTGTTCCGCCGTAGAAAACCTGAAGCGCGCGGCGCATCGCGACCACCCCTACTGGACGCCGAACGCGCTCACGGACATACAGTCCGTTGACCCGACGGATTTGCTCAGCGAGACGCCCAAGGTGCAAAGCAGCAAGGTGAACACGCGCTTTCAGGACTGGTTCGGCGCGGACTGGACGTTCGTCGTGTCGGCGGGCGGCCCGATGCTCACGCCCGGCTTCCCGAAAATCATGGAGGACGTCACGGATTGGGAGCGCGCGGTGAAATTCCCCGACCTCGCGAAGTGGGACTTCGCGGGCCCCGCGGCGGAGTATCTGAAAAACACCTACGACCCCGAAAAGGCGCTGTCTATCGACATCGGGCTCGGCTGTACGGAGCGCATCGTGTCGCTCATGGGCGGCTACGAGGACGCGCTCGTCGCGTTTTCGGTGGAGCCTGAGGCGTGCGCCGACTTCTTCAACGCCTTCATCGACTGGGAGATCGCGCACTTTGACAAGCTTTTAGAGCATTACCCGATCACCAAGATTACGTACCACGACGACTGGGGCAACGAGAAGGACACGTTCTTCTCCCCGAAAATGCTCGAGACGATGATCTACGACCCCACGAAGCGCTTCTTTGACCACGTGAAGTCCAAGGACGTGGTGCTGGAGCTGCACAGCTGCGGCAACATCAACCGCTTCATCCCGTATATGATTGACCTCGGCGTCGATTTCATGCAGATTCAGCGCCGCGTCGTCGATTTCCCTAAGGTCAAGGAGCAGTACGGCGACAAGATCGGCTTCTGCGGCATGGTTGAGGGGCTCGACTTCGGCGCGCCCGCGCCGAGCACGGAGAAGCTGCTGGAGATGATCCGCTACACGCAGGACGCGCTGGGAAAGGGCGGCGGACTGTACCTCGCGCTCATGATGACCGACCCGGAGCAGCTCTGGGCGGCGACGAACGAGCTGTACGCGTACAGCAGCGAGAAGTACCTCGAGGAGAAATAGAACCGCGCGTAAAAAAGCTCACCCTTTCGGGTGAGCTTTTTGTCATATTCTCTCCAGATATCCCGCCATGACCTCAAGCAGCGACTCCACCTCCACGGGCTTCGCGAGGTGGTTGTTCATCCCGGCGTCCATGCACTTCTGCACGTCCTCCTTGAACGCGTTCGCCGTCATCGCGATAATCGGCACCGTCCTCGCGTGTTCCTTGTCGAGCGCGCGTATGCGCCGCGTCGCGCCGATACCGTCGAGCACGGGCATCTGCACGTCCATCAGCACGAGGTCAAAATGCTCGTCCCGCTCAAAGCGGCCGAGCGCCTCGAGGCCGTTCTCCGAGGTCATGATATTCACGCGCGTGTCCTCAAGCAGTGCCTTCATGATCTCGCGGTTGATGTCGATGTCCTCGACGAGCAGAATCGTCCGCTCCGACCAGTCGTGCGTCTTTGCGACGGGGTTCTCCGCCGGGCGCGCGGAGCCGAAAAGCTGCGCGAGCTTGTCGAACAGCGCCGACGGCAGCACGGGGCTCGGCAGCACGTCCGTGACGCCGACGTCCTTCAGCTCCTCCTCGATGTCGTTCGTGTCGGCGATGCCCGTCATTACTATCCTGGCCGCGTCCCCGACGGAATCGCGTATCTTCTTCGCGGCCGCGAGCCCGCCGAGCCCCGGCATGTTGCAGTCGAGGAATATCACGTCGTAGGGCGCGCCCACGTCGAACGTCCGCCGCGCGGCGCGCACCGCCTCCTCACCGCCGCCGGCCGTGTCGCACGTCAGCTCAAAGCTGCGCAGCATGTTTTTGAAATAGTCCACCGTGTCCGGCGCGTCGTCCACGACGAGAATCCGCAGCTCCTTCGACAGCGTGGAGGAGGAGTATTTGCGGTGGCGCCGCCCCCACTCGACGACGACCTCGAATATGAACGTGGAGCCTTGCCCTATCTCGCTCTCCACCCATATATCGCCGCCCATGAGGTTCACAATCTTCTTGCATATCGCAAGGCCGAGGCCCGTGCCGCCGAACTGGCGCGTAATACTGCCGTCGGCCTGCTCAAAGGACTTAAACAGCTTCTTCTGCTGCTCCGGCGATATCCCGATGCCGCTGTCCTGAAGCTCTATGCGCAGCCGCGCGGAGTCCGAGTCAATCTCCGTCGAGGACACGCGCATGACTATGGAGCCGCAGTCGGGCGTGAATTTGCAGGCGTTTGTCAGCAGGTTTATCAGCACCTGCGACATGCGCAGCTCGTCGGAGATCATGTCGCGGTCGAACGGCTCCGGGTACTCGAGGCGGAATTTCTGATCCTTCTCGTCGATTTTCACCTTTATGACGTTCATCACATGCTCAAGCATCTTGTCGAAGTCGAACTCGTTCGTCGAAATCTCAAACTTGCCGCTCTCGATCTTCGACATGTCCAGAACGTCGTTGATTATGGACAGCAGCTGCCGCGAGGAGTCCTCGATGTTCTTTATGCAAAGCTGCACACGCTCCGGATCCGACGTCTTTTTCGCGATTGTGGACATGCCGATAATCGCGTTCATCGGCGTGCGTATCTCGTGCGACATGCGCGATAAAAACTCGCTCTTCGCGACTGTCGAGGCGAGCGCCTCCTCGCGCGCCTGCACGATGCTGTCGAGCATCTCCGCGCGCATGAGCGCCGTCGCCATAAGCATACTCCCGGAGGAGATGATGTCCTCCTCCTCTTTCGTAAATCTGCGCTCCGTCTTGAAATCCTCAAACGTCACGAAGCCCCAGAACTGCGCGTTTATGTATATCGGCGTCAGCAAAAACGACAGCATACCCTCCGTCGCGTTCCTGTCTATCGCGTCCTCGGGGAGCTCGCTCACGATCGCGTTCACAATCCCGACGGAGCCGTCCGGCTTGGGGTCGCCGAGCCCCTTCACGACGCGCTCAAACGGCAGATCGTCAAGCTCCCGCGTGTAGCCGTCGATGCTCCACATGTCGAGCTGGCGGCTGAACAGCACGCCGTCCTCCGTGTGGTTGCGCCAGAAAAACGCCCGATCCACGCGCAGCGCGCGGCAGAGAATATCGAGCGAGCCCTTTATCCTGTCGGCGACGTTCTCATCTGTGTCGCCCGCCATAATCAGCTCCGCGACGGCGTTGACGGCGGTCAGCAGGCGGCCGCGCTCAAACAGCTGCCCCTGCGCGCGCCGCAGGGACGTGTTGTCTATGATGTGCATGATATACATGGGCTCGCCGTCGCAGTCCACCCCCGTGATAGAGATTATCGCGGTGGTGATCTCATCGTTTGTAATCAGATCGGTCTCAAAGCTGACGTGTCCCTCGCGCGCGACGTCGGCAAAGCGCGTCTCCATCAGTATCGACTCGCGCCCCGCGGACTGAACGGGCGGAATACGCTTCACAAACGCCGCGACAAAGCCGCGCAGCAGCTCGATCTTGTCGTCAAAGCCGAAAAACGTGAGCGCCGCCCGGTTGCAGTCTATCGGACGGAACGTCGCGTCGAACGCGACGATGCAATTCGGGCTTATATTGAAATTCTGCTCATACAGAGCGCTGCGCAGCTTGTCAGCCATATGGGTACCTCCGCTAATTACTCAATGTATTATACCAAAATTTTCGAGTTTTTCAATACAAATTTTGCCTCTTTGCAAAAATGCTGTTGAATCCTTGCCCCGCCGGTGATAAACTGGACAAAATAATATTTGCTCGGAGGAATTATCGTGGAAAACAGACCGTACATATTCATCTCGCCGTCGAAGTACGTGCAGGGCGCCGGCGCGATAGGGGAGCTCGGCGCGCACGTCGCGCCGCTCGGCGACAGGGTGCTCGTCCTCGGCGGAAAAAGCGGCCTCGCCGCGACGCGCGCCGGCCGCGCGGAGAGCTTCGCGAAGCACAACCTCACGGAGCGTGAGGAGCCTTTCGGCGGCGAGTCGTCGGAACGTGAGATCGCGCGCGTCGCGGATATCGCGAAAAGCGGCGGCTTCAACGTCCTCATGGCGTGCGGCGGCGGCAAGGCCATCGACACGACAAAAGCCGCGGCGGCGCAGCTCGGACTGCCGTGCGCCGTCGTGCCGACCGTCGCGTCGAACGACTCGCCGTGCTCGTCGCTGTCCGTGATTTACGGCGACGACGGGACGTTTGACCGCCTCCTCCTGCTCGGGCGCAACCCTGACCTCGTGCTCGTGGACACGGCGATAATCGCCGCCGCGCCCGTGCGCCAGCTCGTAAGCGGGATGGGCGACGCGCTCGCGACGTGGTTTGAGGCCGAGGTGGGTTACGGCGTCGGGGCGATAAACGTCCCCGGCGGACTAATCACGCAATCGGCCATGGCGCTCGCGAAGCTGTGCGCCGACACGCTCTTTGAATTCGGCGTCGGCGCGAAAATCGCGTGCGAGAACAATATAGTCACGCCCGCGCTGGAGCGCGTCGTGGAGGCGAACACGCTGCTGTCCGGCATAGGATTTGAGAGCGGCTCCGTCTCAATCGCGCACGCGCTCTCCTCGGGGCTGGCCGCCGTGCCGGGCGCGCATGAGCACACGCACGGAGAGCTCGTGGCGTTCTGCTTGCTGACGCAGCTGATTATGCAGGCCGCCTCGCACGAGACGGTGACGCGCGTGTTCGGCTTCTGCAAGAGCGTGGGGCTGCCGACGACGCTCGCGGATATCGGCGCGCAGCCGGGGGAGCCGCTGCGCCGCGCCGCCGAGGTCACGGCAGGCGGCGGCGGGCCGTCGGGCAACCTGCCGTTTCCGTGCTCCGCCCGCGCGATATACGACGCGATGATATCCGTGGACGCGGTCGGGAGAATGATGGCGTAGCGCGACACATTCAGGCGAAAAAAACCGGGAGTGAATTTCCACTCCCGGTTTTTCGTTGTCGCGGTGAGCTATTTCGCCTTGGGAACGAAATATTTCATGATATCCAGCGTCCCGGCGGCTCTGCCGTACGCGCCGAGACTCGACAGCCCGACCATCGGCTCCGACTTCACGTTCGGATCGGCGAACGGGTCAAACGCGCCGTACATGAAGCCCGCGTCGTGCATCGTGCGGGTGTTTATCAGAACCGTACCCTGCCCGCCGGCGGAGGTCTCCTCCACCCAGCTCATTATGTACGCGTCGTCGCGCAGCTTGATGTACGCGCAGGGGGAGGACCACAGCATTCCGCCCTCCTGAGTCCCGAGGAATATTGTCCACGAGTAGCCCCACGGCGACGAATACGTGTGCATGGAGGTCAGCCCGTCCGGGCCGTCCGAGTAATTCCACGTGAACGCCTTGCCCACCAAATCCGTGGTGAACGTGTGCCGCAGCAGCTCCGGCGGGTGCACGCCCTCATATTCGAGAACGCCGAACAGCACGTCAAAGCCGACCTCGCGCCACGCGTGCCCGTTGCCCTGCCGCGAGTGCAGAATCGTCACGAGCCCGTTCGAGAAATCGACGGCGGCCTTTATCGCCTGCCCGAATTCAAGCCCGGTCTGTATGTGCGCGAAGAATATCAGATCCTCGCCGCTCTCAAACGCGCGGTACGTCTCATCGTGCCACGCGGCCTCGCCGGGATAGCGCCATTGGAGCGAGTCGTGATCCGCGATCTTGTACTCCACCGTGAAGCCGCCGTCCATGCGCAGAGTAAATTCCTTGCCCGCCAGGAAGTCGCTCGGCGGGAGAGAGTTGCCCGTCGGCATAAGCATCTGCCCGGCCTTCGGGAAGCTCGTGGGCTTCTGCCCCGAATTTCTCGCCTGCTCCTCGGTGTAGTCGGGATATTCGCCGTGTACGCGGTATATCGCGCGCCGGCCTTTCGGGCGCACCTCCGGGAACACCGTGCCCGGCCCCCCAATCTTGTTAAAGTCGGTGGCGCCGCCGTAATCCGTGAAGTTTGAGAACGTCGCGAGCTGCCCGGCGAGCTCACCCTCCGCGCAATACGCGCGCCACTCGAGCTTATCGCACTGATTGATGCCGAACCGCACGCCTATCGCGGTCAGCGAGTACAGATCGATGACCTCGAGCGTGAGAATGCCGGAGAACTCCGCCTCCATGCGCGAGTAGATGTAGATCTCCTCGTTGATTTTGATATAATCCGAGGGCGCCGCAACCGGTATGCCGCTCTCCGGGTCACTGAGCACGATGAAGGAGCAGTACATGGTCGAGTTGAAAATGTCCAGGACGCGCGTATCGCCCTCCGTCCAGACGATGGACTTGTTCTCGAGGCGGTTTGTCAGCGCGTGGCGCGTCTCCGGCGCGGCGACTCCGTCCTTCGCGGCGTAGCCGAAATAGTATTCGCGCGCGACCTCGCGCGGGTACTTCAGCTCCGCGCAGTCCAGCCAGTACTCGTACACGGTTACTGTATCCGTCTTTCTGTCCCAGATCACGGAGTAGCCCGTCTTTGTCCCCGGAATCAGGTGCGAGAACAAAACGACGCTTTTCAGCGTCAGCGCGGAGTACTCCGCCGCGACGGGCGCGGCCCCGTCGATCGCGACTGCCAGGTTTTTCGCGTCCGCGAACGCGTATTCCAGCTTCGGCCCGTTGTCGGTGACGACACTCAGCCTCGTTCCCGCCAGAGCGTCCGAGGTGCAGCAGGCTTGCGGCGCGCCCGGCTTCGCCCCCGCGAAAATCGCGGCGACTTGCTCCCCGGTAAGCGCGGTATAGCTTGTTCTAAACATGTTTACCTCCCAAATTTTATTCGCAGTGTTGAGCTCTCGTGAAATTTGCACATTAATCCGCTTATTTATCACCGTATTATAGCGCATTTTGTCCAATACGTCAACAGATATTTGAGGCCGCAAAAAAACTCTTGACAACGGCAAACGCCGGTGCTATATTGCAAATTAACAAAGGCAATGACCGGGAAGAAGTAAGCTCTTGCGCTTGGTGCAGAGAAGCGGCGGGTGGTGCGAGCCGCGCGGGCAAGAGAGCCGAATACATTCCGCGAGCCGCGCCCTGCAAAGGGGCGACGGGTGCGCCCGTTAAAGCGCAAGGGTGTTGATGGATGCCTGATTTGTCCGCACCCGTAAAGCGCGTCCGTCGTGAGGCGGCGCGAAACTGAGGTGGTACCGCGGAATTTTCCGCCCTCGGGATTTTATTAAATCCCGGGGGCGTTTTGCTTTCCCCGGGAAAACGAAAGGGGTCTGTCAAAATGGCGACAAAAATCATTCTTCTCGCGCTATTCTTCGCAATCACGATCGCGGTCGGGCTCATCTTCCGCAAGCGCAACACCTCCGTAAGCTCCTTCGTGCTCGGCGGCCGCAGCGTCGGCCCGTGGCTCACGGCGTTCGCCTACGGCACGTCGTACTTCTCCGCCGTGGTGTTCGTAGGGTACGCCGGTCAATTCGGCTGGCGCTTCGGCATCTCGGCCGTCTGGATCGGACTCGGCAACGCGTTCATCGGCTGTCTGCTCGCGTGGGTGGTGCTCGCGCGCCGCACGCGAATCCTCACGCACCACCTCAACTCCTCGACGATGCCCGACTTCTTCGGGGCGCGCTACGGCTCAAAAAACCTGAAAATCGGCGCGTCGCTGATCACGTTCGTGTTCCTCGTGCCGTACACTGCCTCGCTGTACAACGGCCTGTCGCGCCTGTTCTCGATGGCGTTCAACATCGACTTCACTATCTGCATCGTAGCGATGGCCGTCCTGACGGCGATATACGTGATCCTCGGCGGCTACACGGCGACGGCTGTCAACGACTTCATTCAGGGTATCATCATGCTCGCCGGAATCATCGCCGTCGTGGTCAGCGTTCTGCGGGTCAACGGCGGCTTCCTCGGCTCGCTCGACGCGCTCTCGCGTGTCACGGACGAGGCGACCTCGACCTCGCCGGGCGTGTTCGCATCGTTCTTCGGGCCCAAGCCGCTCGACCTACTCGGCGTCGTGCTGCTCACCTCCGTCGGCACGTGGGGTCTGCCGCAGATGGTGCAGAAATTCTACTCCATCAAGTCTGAGAAGAACATCACAACGGGCACAATCGTCTCCACGGTGTTCGCCGTGGTAATCTCCGGCGGCTGCTACTTCCTCGGCGCGTTCGGCCGCCTGTTCTCCGCGAACATCGACGTCGCGAAAAACGGCTACGACTCCGTCATCCCGACGATGCTGTCAAACTTCACGCCGCTGCTGATAGGAATCGTCATTGTGCTCGTGTTCGCGGCGTCGATTTCTACGCTCTCCGCGCTAGTCATGGCGTCGGCGTCCACGTTCACGCTCGACTTCGTAAAGGGCAATTTCGTGAAAAAAATGGGCGATAAGGCGCAGCTTTTCACAATCCGCGTGCTCGTCGCGATATTCATCCTTGTCTCCGGCGTCATCGCCATCGTGCAGTACAAGGGCGGCGTGAGCTTCATCGCGCAGCTCATGGGCGTGTCGTGGGGCGCGCTCGCGGGCGCGTTTCTCGCGCCGTTCCTGTACGGGTTGTACTGGAAGCGCGTCACAAAACAGGCCGTGTGGGTGAACTTCATCTTCGCCTCGGCGTTCATGATTCTGAACATCTTCTTCCGCGCCTCGTTCCCCGCGATACTCCAGTCGCCGATCAACGCCGGGGCGTTCACGATGGTGTTCGGACTCGTGCTCGTGCCGGTTGTCAGTGTTCTGACGAAGAAGCCGGACGCGGCGCTCGTGGAGAAGTGCTTCTCCGCATATGATGAGGCCATCGCCGTCAAGGTGGCGGAATCGCTCGGCACGGAGGAGCAAAAGTAACTCACCGCGCGCGCAAAACGGCCCGCCTTTCGGCGGGCCGTTTTTCATCGTATTTCCTGTTCGAGATTGCGGAATATTTCAGTGTCAAAAAATTCCGTGAGCGAGATGTCAAGCCCGTCGCACAACTTTTTTATTGTGACGACGCCGGGGTTCCGGCTCGCGCCGTTGATAATGCCCTTGACCGTGGACGGGTGGACTCCCGAGATATTCGCGAGGGCGTTGAAGGCCAAACCGCGTTCGGCGCAAAGCCCGATAATTCTCTCTCTTACGGCTGACGACGTATTCATAGCACACCTCTTGGATTTTTTATAGTCCAAGGCTATCATTTTGCGAAAAAATTGCAGACTTTATATAGACCAAATGCACAATGTGTGTTATTATGGACTTTATAAAGTCTGATTATGAGGTGTGTGGATATGCCGGACTACGAAAAGATGTACTTTGAGCTTGCGGCGCGCATTGCGGACGCGGTGGATTTGCTTGTTAAGGCGTTGCAGCGGGGTGAGGAGACGTATATGGATGATGATAAACCGATTTTGATGATTGTTCCGGAGGAAAAGGACGAAAAATAAAAAAACACCCGTCAGGCATTACCTGACGGGTGTTTTTTTATAATGCTTTACATCGGGTTCGCGCGGATCAGATCCAGCTCTTCCTCAAGCTCGCTTCCGAGCCAGTATTTCGGCGGGGTCAGATCCTCGCCGCGCTGCTTCCGGTCATACGCGTCCTTGACCTTGGCGGCCGTCGCGGGCAGCGAGTACACCCTCGCGCCGCAGGCGTTGTTGATTGCGTTGACGACGGCCATGTGGTTCGAGCTCTGGAACACCTCGGCGCAGCCGGCGGAGCCGTGCGGGCCGCGCGGCCTCTCCGTCTCGATGAATATGAGGTTGAAGTCGTCCGGGATCATGTCTATCGTCGGCACGCCGCACCCGGCCATGTTGCCGTACTTGTTCTCGGGGTGATAGTCCTCCGAGAGCGCGAAGCCGATGGAGTGCGACAGCCCGCCGTAGCCCTGTCCCTCGACCGCGAGGCGGTTGCCGATGATGCCGACGTCGGCGGCGCACGTGAAGCGCAGCACCTGCGTCTTGCCCGTCCCGACGTCAACCTCGACGAGCGCGAGGCTCAGACCGTACATGTACACGGGGTTCTTCTCGCCCATGCCGGTGTTCGGATCAAGTCCGGGCGGCAGGCCGATATTCGACTGGTCGTAGTGGCCGACGTACTTCGTCTCGATGCCCTCGGCGGCCATCTCGTCATACGTGCGGTACGTGCCGTCCTCCTTGCGCATCGCGTTCATCAGCTTCTCCGCCGCGTCGAGCGTGGCGTTGCCCGCCATGTAGTGCGAGCGCGAGGCCGCCGCGAGGCCCGTGTCCGGGCACAGCTTGGAGTCGTTCATCACTATGTGCACCTGCTCCGGCTTGATTCCGAGCGGCGCGAGCGCCTTGACCGTGTGCGTGAGCGTCCCGATATCGCCGCCCTGGCCGACGTCCTCCCACGTGTTGAAGTGCGTCACCGTGCCGTCGGCGTTGAGCTCAAGCGCCACCTCTGCGGCGTCGAACATGCCAATCGTGCACAGGAACCCGCCCATGGAGACGCCGGCGCCGATGTGCTTCCCGGCCTTTTTGCCCGCCTCGGCCTCCGCCTTGTACTTCTCATACGTCGGCTTCGCTGCGTCGAGCAATCTCTTGTACGCGTCGTAGTCATACGGCGGCACCGAGTTGATTGTCGTGTCGCCCGGCCGCATCAGGTTGATGTACCGGAACTCATACGGGTCAAATCCCGCCTTTTCCGCGATCATATCCACGAGCGCCTCGCTCGTCGTGCAGATCTGCGGCGAGCCGAAGCCGCGGTACGCGGTGTTGAACGCGTGGTTTGTGGAGCCGCCGCGCCCGAGCGCCTTGATGTTCGGGATATTCAGCCCGTGGAACGCCACGGACAGCAGGTTGTTGAAGATATTGCCCGCCACGACGGCGTAGGAGCCGTGGTCAAGACCCACGTCGTACTCCACGGCCGTGATCTTGCCGTTCTTGTCGCACGCGATGCGCCCGTTTGAGAACGTCGCGGAGCGCTTGCCCGTCGTGTGGTTGAACTGGTCGTAGGGGAGCGTTATCGTCACCGGCGTCTTGAGGTGCTGAAGCACGGTCATGACGGCCGCCGCGACGTTCGGGCTCGTCGAGTATCCGAAGGAGCCGCCGGCTGTGTTCATGATGAAGCGTATGGTGTCCTTTTCGAGCCCGCAACCCATCGCGACGTCCACGCGCGTCTCCTCAATGCTCTGGAACTTGCCCTGGAGCGTGTACATGCCGTCGGAGCCGATGTAGCCCTGCATTACGTCCGGCTCAATCGGCAGATGCGGCTCGTGCTGAGAGTGGAAGCTGCCCTCGACGGTGAAATCGGCGTTCTCAAACGACTCGTCCGTGACCTCGCCCTTGAACAGCGGCTGCTCCATGTAGAAGTTGGGGAGCGTCTCGTGCAGCTGAATCGCGTCGGGCACGACGGCCTCCGGGAACGTCAGGTAGCTCGGCAGAATCTCAAGCTCCTGCTTGACGGCCTTCGCGGCCTCGCGCGCGTGCTCCTCCGTGTCGGCGGCGACGACGGCGAGCGTGTCTCCGCGCCTGTTGACGACCTTGCCCGCGATGACCGGGAACTCCGTAATCCCGGCGCCCTTCTGGCGCGGCACGTGCGCGGGGGAGGCGAGGTTGTTCGTGCCGAGCACGTCCTTCGCCGTGAATATCCTGACCACGCCGGGCATTTTCTCCGCCTCGGACGTGTCTATGTTGAGAATCTTCGCGTGCGGAACCTCGGAGAGCACGAGCGCGAGGTGCAGCGTCCCCGGGGGCATTTTCAGCTTGATGTCGTCGCCGTACTCCGCGAGGCCGCAGACCTTCGCGAGCGCCGTCGGCCGCGGGCGGTACGAGCCGTAGATATCGACCTCCTCGCCGAATTTGTACTGGATGTCCGCCATCGTCTTTTCGCCGCGCATGACCTCCGCCGCCGCCATAACGGCGTCCACGAGAGGCTTGTAGCCCGTACAGCGACAGATATTCCGGTGCGAGCGGAACCACTCTCTCACTTCCTCACGCGATGGGGACGCGTTCAGTTGGAGAAGCCTGTACGCCGAGACGATAAAGCCGGGGGAGCAGAAGCCGCACTGGGCCCCGCCGTAGGTGATCCACGCCTGCTGAAGCGGGTGCAGATTTTGCGGCGTCCCGATGCCCTCGATGGTTGTGATCTCGGAATCCTCCGCGATGTTTTTCATCTTCCGTGTGCACGAGCGGATTACCTCGCCGTTCAGGATAACCGAGCACGCGCCGCAGACGCCCGTGCCGCAGCCGACCTTCACGCCGGTGTAGCCGTTGCGCCGCAGCACGGTTGAGAGCGAATCCTTCTCAAGGTCGCACAGCAGAGGACGCTCTACACCGTTGATGATGAGTCTGAGCCTTGTAAGCTGCATTTTTGTCTTCCTACCTTTCCTAAGCATTTTCTACGCAGATTGTAGCAGGTAATTATTCGTTTGTAAATAATACTCCAAGTGAAAAAATTAAATTTTTACAAATGAAAGTGTTTTTTTACCCGAGCGCCGCGACAAAATCCGCTTTCGGGCGCACCCCGACAAGGCGCGTGACCTCCTCCCCGTCGCGGAACAGGATTACCGTGGGTATCCCCGTTATGCCGTAGGAGATCGCGATGTCCGCGTTCGCGTCGGTGTCCACCTTCGCGACGGCGACGCGCCCGTCGTACTCCTCGGCGAGCTCCTCAATCACGGGCGCGAGCATTTTGCACGGCCCGCACCAGTCCGCCCAGAAATCGACAAGCGTCGTGCCCGAGGCGATTTTTTCCGCAAAATCCGCGGTTGTCAAATGTGTAATTGCCATAATGACCGCCTTTCTCTTCGGTAAAAGTATTTTTCTTCATTTTATTTTAACTCAAAACCGCGATAATTACAACAATTATCTTGAAATAATCGAAAGTGTGATATATGATATAAAAGATATCGCACTGTTATTTTTCGGAGGTATTTTATGCTCAAGGTTGCCGTCATAATGGGCTCGGATTCCGACCTCGGCGTCGTCTCGGACGCGATAAAAACGCTGAAGGAATTCGGCGTACCGACACAGGCGCGCGTCATCTCCGCGCACCGCACACCAGCAGAGGCGGCGCAGTTCGCGACCTCCGCGAGAGAGAACGGCTTCGGCGTCGTCATCGCGGCCGCCGGAAAGGCGGCGCACCTCGCGGGCGTCCTCGCGGCGTACACGACGCTGCCGGTAATCGGTCTGCCGATAAAATCCTCGACGCTCGACGGGCTCGACAGCCTGCTGTCAACCGTGCAGATGCCGTCGGGCGTGCCCGTCGCGACCGTCGCGATCGACGGCGCGAAAAACGCGGCGCTCCTCGCGGTGCAGATTCTCGCCGTGTCGGACGAAGCGCTCGCGCAGAAGCTCGACGCCTACAAGGCGGAAATGCGCGCCGGCGTAGCGGAAAAGGATAAAAAACTTCAGAAAGAGGTAAATGATATATGAGCGTGAAGAAACTTACCCAGCTCTATGAGGGCAAGGCGAAAAAGGTCTACGAGACGGACGACCCGGAGCTGCTCATCGTCGATTACAAGGACGACGCGACGGCGTTCAACGGCGAGAAAAAGGGCACAATCACCGGCAAAGGCGTCATAAACAACCGCATGACCAACTATTTCATGCGTGAGCTTGAAAAAATCGGCGTGCCGACGCACCTCGTCGAGGAGCTTTCCGAGCGCGAAACCGTCGTCAAGCGTGTGAAAATAGTCCCGCTCGAGGTCATCGTGCGCAACATCACGGCGGGCAGCTTCGCGAAACGCTACGGCGTCGAGGAGGGTATCCCGTTTGACGCGCCCGCGCACGAGTTCTCCTACAAGGACGACGCGCTCGGCGACCCGATGATAAACGACTCCTACGCCGTCGCGCTCAAGCTCGCGACGGCGGAGGAGATTGCGCTCATCAAAAAGTACGCGTTCGCAATCAACGCGAAGCTTAGGGAATTGCTCCTCGGCTTCGGCGTGACGCTCGTGGACTTCAAGGTGGAGTTCGGAAAACTCGCCGACGGCACGATAATCCTCGCCGACGAGATATCCCCCGACACGTGCCGCTTCTGGGACAGCAAGACGGGCGAAAAGCTCGACAAGGACCGCTTCCGCCGCGACCTCGGCAACGTCGAGGGCGCCTACGAGGAGATGGCGCGCCGCATATTCGGTTGAGGCAGTGAAGTATTCAACATGGATTTTCGACTTTGACTACACGCTCGCGGACGCGACGCCGGGGATAGTCGAGAGCATGAATTACGCGCTCACGCGCCTCGGGTTCGCGCCTGCGGAGTACGAGGAAATCCGCAAAACTGTCGGCGAAACCCTTGAAAACGCCTTTTTCGCGCTCACAAACTCAAACGACGCGGACGGCGCGCGCGCTTTTCATGAGCTGTTTGTGGAGCGGGCCGACGTGGTGATGACGCCGAGCACCGAGCTGTTTGCCGATGCGCTTGACGTTCTGCGCAAACTCAAAATCAGCGGGTGCAAAACCGCGATTGTGACGAGCAAAGAGCGGTACCGCATAACGGAAAGTATCGAAAAATTTGACATGGGAGAGCTTATTGACGCGGTCATAGGCTACGAGGACGTGCGGGACGCGAAACCCGCGCCCGAGGGATTGTACGCGGCGATCAGCGCGCTCGGAGCGGCGAAGTCGGAGACGCTGTACGTCGGCGATACCGTGATTGACGCGGAAACCGCGTTTCGCGCGGGCGTGGACTTCGCGGCGGTCACAACCGGCACAACTCCCGCCGGGGCGTTCGACGACTATCCGAGCGTCGCCGTCAAAAGCAGTTTGAGAGAATTACCGGAATTTTTGGAGGAAACCATATGAACAATTCCCATTCCGAGTCCTACGCCGCCGCCGGCGTCGAAATGGCGCGCCGCATATTCGGGGAGTGACGGTTGACATATCTACATTTTTTGAAAAGAGGTTTATTTATGAGCGAGTTTAGTGAAAGCTGGATACTGCGCAGCAAGAACAACGAGGATACGCGAAGCATTTTGCAAAAAGCCGGGATCGGCGGCTATTTCGCCACAACGGACGATTGGGCTATTGTACTCACCGAGCAGGAGAGGGAATTATTACGCGCATTCCCAGATATAATTATTCGTTACAATTTTGCAGAGAATCACGGTATGTGGCTCAATGTTTTCGACGGCGGGACGCAAATTGCGGAGTACTCCTGCGAGTTTGAAGAAATGGATGAGGACGATGTTGCAAGCGGGATAAATGACAGTAGCATCAGCGTCGCTGATTTTGCGGGCATTCTTGGCTGTAGTGAACCCGATTTGTCAAACGCTCTGCATCCGAGTACAATTGAGGACGCATTCGAAATAAATCGCCCATTCATGGCATTGTTAGGCATTCCGGCGGAAATGTATGAGTGGGTCTCGTTTAATTACGCCGCAGACCGCGACGATGATACGTTCACAAAAATATAGGCAGCCAACAGCAATCGGTAAACTTACTCTGGCGCACTTCTTTTAGAGCTATCACATGCCATACGCACTCGTAGTCTTAGTCCGTGAGCACACAACAACATTGGCGAGACATGGATTCCACGAGCGGCATACATCGAATAACTGGAGGGTTACATGCAAGAATCACATTCTGAATCCTACGCCGCCGCCGGCGTTGACGTCACCGCGGGCTACCGGCAGGTTGAGCTGATAAAACCCATGGTCAAATCCACCTACCGCGACGGCGTCCTCGGCGGAATCGGCGGCTTCGGCGGCCTGTTTGAGCCTCGCCTCGCGGGTCTCAAGCGCCCCGTGTTCGTCTCCGGCGCCGACGGCGTCGGCACGAAGCTCAAAATCGCGTTCCTTTTGGACAAACACGACACGATCGGCATCGACTGCGTGGCGATGTGCGTGAACGACATCGTCTGCGCGGGCGCGGAGCCGCTCTTCTTCCTCGACTACATCGCGTGCGGCAAAAACGTCCCCGAAATAACGGCGGAGATCGTAAAGGGCGTCGCGTCCGGCTGTGTCGAGGCGGGCTGCGCGCTCGTCGGCGGCGAGACCGCGGAGCACCCCGGCATGATGCCGGAGGACGAGTACGACCTCGCGGGCTTCTCCGTCGGCATCGTCGATTACGACAATATCCTCGACCCCAAAAACGTCAAACCCGGCGACGCGCTCCTCGCGCTGCCGTCGAGCGGCCTGCACTCCAACGGCTTCTCCCTCGTCCGCAAGGCGCTCGCGCCCGACAAAAACAACGTCAACGCGTACGTCGCGGAGCTCGGCAAGACCCTCGGCGAGGAGCTGCTCACCCCGACGCGCATCTACGTCAAAACCGTGCTGAACCTGCTCAAAACCCACGGAAAAGCGATTCACGGCGTCTCGCACATCACGGGCGGCGGCATTTTCGAGAACGCGCCGCGCTGTCTGCCCGACGGAATACACATGGTTATAGACGCAAAAAAGCTTGCACAGAAACCAATATTTGACATCATAGCCGCAAAAGGCAGCGTCCCGACGCGCGACATGTACAACACGTTCAACATGGGCGTCGGAATGATACTCGCCGTAGACGGCGCAAAAGCGGACGAAATTCTGCGCGACCTCGCCTCCGCCGGCGAGGCGGCCGCAATCGTCGGCGAGTGCGTCGCGGGCGAGACCGGCGTGACGATTGGGAGTTGATCGAAGATGGCATATAACGCAGTCAAGCGCCCGGTGAAAACCGCGGTTCTCGTCTCGGGCGGCGGCACAAATTTACAGGCGATAATCGACGCGCACGCCTTCGGCGAGATAAAAAACTGCGCGCTCACGGCGGTTATCAGCTCAAACCCCGAGGCGTATGCCCTGACGCGCGCGGAGTTCGCGGGCGTCGCGTCGTACGTCATAGACCGCAAAATCTTCGCCAACCGCGCGTCGTTCTCGGAGGCGATTCACAAAAAGCTCGAGGATCTCGACATTGAGCTCGTGGTGCTCGCGGGGTTCATGTACGTGCTCGGCGCGCCGCTCATCAAGGCGTACAGAAACAGGATAATCAACATTCACCCGGCGCTCATTCCGTCCTTCTGCGGCCTCGGCTACTACGGCCTGCACGTGCACGAAGCGGTGCTCGAGTACGGCGCGAAGGTCTCCGGCGCGACGGCGCACTT